>CALHZE010000210.1 GCA_938040915.1 uncultured Bacteroidia bacterium
TGATCGACGACACCTTTACCACGGGGGGCGTTGCGGGAGCGACGGTGAGGGTACATTGTCCTTTCACCGTACTCTCTTTCTCGCTAGAGAGGGCAAAGATCTGCACCGTGCCCGCGGATTGGGCGGTTACATTGCCGTCTTGATCGACAGTCGCTAGGCTCTCATTTGCGCTGCGCCACGTAATGCCCTTTTCGGTAGCATTGTCGGGGGCAACGGTTGCCGTGAGCTTAAGCGTCTCGCCCACCTTAAGGGTTTGCGTCGCGGGAGCAACGGTGATCGACGACACCTTTACCACGGGGGGCGTTGCGGGAGCGACGGTGAGGGTACAAGTCGCCGTTTTGGTGGCATCGGCGGTGCTGGTAGCGGTGATAGTGGTCGTCCCCGGCGCGACGGCGGTCACCACGCCTGTAGCGGCGTCAATGGTAGCGATAGCGGCGTTGCCCGTTGACCAAACCACGCTTTGTGCCAGATTGCCCACTACTTCCACGGAGGCATGAAGCGTTTCGGAGGTCTTGCCGCCCATCTGGAGCGTCACAGAGGGTTCGATAATCGCGACCTTCTTCACACCCTCGACGGTCACTTGACACTCGGCGGTCATGGTAGCGTCTGCATCACAGGTTGCCACAACAGAGGTTTTGCCGACAGCGAGAGCCACCACGTTACCGGTATAGGCGTCGACCTGCACGACGGTGGGGTCGAGACTCTTCCACGTGACATATTCGTCGAGATCGCCCACTACCTCAACGGAAGCTTCGAGGTGATCGCGCTTGCCCACATTGAGCGTCAAAGTCTTTGGCGTGACGGTTACCGTCTTCACGCCCTCGACGGTCACGGTACATGTAACTTTTTGAGATGGGTCGGCTTTGCTGGTGGCGGTGATGGTAGCCTTCCCCACAGCGACGGCTTTGAGCAGCCCCGTACTCTTACCGATTCGGGCGATGTTGGGGTCAGAGGAGGTCCAGACTACCTGTTTGTCAAGCGCTCCGATGACATCGACTTCTGCGGTAAGGGTTATGGGGTCGTCACCGACCTTCATGGTATAGGCGCTGGGAGCGATCGCCATAGCCACAACCCCCTCCACCTCGATGTTGCAGAGACCTTGTTTGGTCGCATCGTCGATGCTTGTGGCTGTAATAAGGGCACGCCCAGTAACCTTTGCGGAAACGAGCCCCGAGGTGGGGTCAACCTCGGCGATCTCGGGGCGGTCGCTCGTCCATGTCACACGCTTGTCAGCACTCCCAATGAGGGCGACGTGGGCTTTGAGAAGTTTAGTAGCCTGTGGCTTAAGGCTGACTGTCAGGGGCTCAATGCTCACACCCGTCACGCCCTCAACGGTCAGCGTACACTCGGCAGTCTTGGTTTCGTCGGCAACGCAGGTAGCGACAATCTTTACTGTGCCCGCCCCAACGGCGGTAACGATGCCCGACAGTTCGTTTACAGTAGCCACTTTGGGATCTAAACTTGACCACGTAACACGCTGATCTACATCGCCGATAACCGAGACCGTTGCGTGTAGTTTATAGGTCTGGAGACGTTGGAGTGACAGTGTCGTCGGCGTGACAGTGACACTTTTGAGCCCGCCGACAGTGATAACACAATGGGCTTTGACGCTTGGGTCAACAGTGCTGGTCGCCGTGATCATGGCTTTCCCCAAGGAGAGCGCAGTGACGCCCCCCGTGGTGGGGTTTACCTTTGCCACAGCGGGGTTATCACTCTCCCACGTGACCGTTCGCCCGAGCTCACCTTCGACCTCAACGGTAGCAGCGAGGGAGAGGTATGCGCCCACTTCTAAAGCGCGCGAGGCGGGCGAGACAGTGACGCTCTTTACCCCCTCGACCGTGAGTTGACAGTCGGCGGTTTTGGTAGCGTCAACGGTGCTCGTGGCGGTGATGAGGGCTTTCCCTGGGGTCAAAGCCGTGACCTCGCCGGTGGAGGCGTTGACTTGAGCCATAGCGGGGAGGTTGCTAGACCATGTAACCGTTTGGGCGAGGTTTCCCACGACGTCGACTGTTGCGGCAATCGTCCGTTTTTGGTTCTTTTGCAAGACGAGCGTTTGGGCGGATAGGGTCACTCCACGCACCCCCGCCACGGTAACCGAGCATGTAGCCGCCAACTCCGGAGCTGTCTTGCTGGTGGCGGTAATTACCGCGCCGCCGAGCGCCAAGGCGGTAATGTTACCGACGGCGTCGACCTTGACAATCTTGGGGTCGCTGCTCTGCCAGATGAGCCCTTTATTGACCGAACCGATGGTCGTAACGACAGCGGTGAGCTTAGTAGTTTCGTGGAGGGCGAGCGTCTTGGTGTCAGGAGAGATGGAGACCCCAGTCACACCCGCAACGGAGACCGTCGCCGAGGCTTTCTTTTCGCCAGAAACGGTGCTCGTGGCGGTGATGATAGCCGTACCTGTAGAGAGAGCGGTGACCTCACCGGTGGCAGGGTCTACCTTTGCCACGCGTGGCGCACTACTAGACCACGTGACGGTGGTGGGTACGCCGATGGCGTCAACGTGTGCGGTAAACGTTGTTTTTTCCCCTTTGCTTAACTGCTCTGCGGCGGGCGAGACCGTGATGGATCGCACCCCAAGGATATTCACAACGACCGAAGCTTGCTGGTTGGGAGCAACTGTACTGGTGGCAGTAATGGTGGCAGTGCCTGGAGAGACGCCGAGGACATCGCCCGTCGCCTCATTGACTTTGGCTATTGCGGGGGCACTGCTAGACCACTTGACTGTCTCGGCCACGACTCCCTCAACCGAGACCGAGGCGTGGAGTTTGCGTGTCGCGCCGACGGCGAGACTGAACTCCTCTGTTTCTTGGAGCGAGACCTTAGTTACCCCCTCAACCCTTATTTCACACGCCCCTTTCTTACGCGAGTCGAACTTGCTGGTGGCAGTAATCGTCGTGCGCCCAGGGGCGAAAGCAGTGACCTTGCCGGAAAGGAAATCAACCTTTGCGACGGCAGGGCGGTTGCTCGTCCAAGTAACCCCTTGATTGACATCACCGACGGCATCGATAGCAAGAGTAGGAGTGATCGTTTCACCCACCTTCATAAGTTTCACCTCGGGGGAGAGTGTAACCTTACGGATACCGGGGACAGTAACCTTACACACCACGCGCTTAACGTTTGTGTCAAAGCGGCTAGTGACCTGAATCTGGGAGACACCAGCCGCGAGGGCGGTCAGCTTGCCGGTGTTGATATCAATAGAGACGACCTGCGGGTCACTGCTTATCCACTCGAGGGCTTGGCTCACATTTCCAAAGGAGAGGACGTCTGCAATCAGCGTGTAGGAATCGCCTTCGGGGAGGGTAAGGGTCTCGGGCTTTACCTTGATGTCGGAGACACCGGAGACGGTAATCTTACACTGTGTGGTCATCGATGGGTCAGCCGCACTGGTGGCAGTTAGTAAGACTTCTCCTGGCTTAAGCCCCTCGAGATGACAATGTCCGTCCCCACGGTCATAAAAAGCAATTATCCCTTCGTGATCTGTCGACCATGTAATGCGTCGGTCTATATTCCCAAAGAAGGTAAGTTTCACTTCGAGGGAGTTCTCTTCTTTCACGGCAATCGTAATTTCTTCTTTATCAAACTGGATATTCGTTACCCCCGCAATCGTCACTG
>CALHZE010000211.1 GCA_938040915.1 uncultured Bacteroidia bacterium
CTCATATATAAAAGATGAAATGGATACTAATTTTGTCAGTGTATTAACACAAGATGACCAAGAAGAGATTGCATCATTATTCAGAAAATATGACTTGACTACTATGCCTGTTGTGGATCATGAAGATAGGCTAGTTGGTGTTATCACAGTCGACGATATCGTGGATGTAATTGACCAAGAAAATACAGAAGATATCCAAAAAATGGCTGCGATGAACCCATCAGATGAAGAATATTTAAAAGAATCTGTTCTATCTCTTGCAAAACATAGAATTTTATGGTTATTAGTACTTATGATTTCTGCTACTTTTACAGGTTTAGTCATAAAGAAATATGAAGATATACTACAATCAGCTGTATATTTAGCTACATTTATACCTATGCTTATGGATACTGGTGGAAATGCTGGTTCTCAGTCAGCAACCTTGGTTATTCGTGGTATATGGCACGCCGCGGTGTAGATAATATCGACCACAATGCCCATTTTTTTGGTGCTCTCTACGGGTTCGTTTATCCGGTGGTGGCGATAGACCCTCAGCTTATGCGGGGGTTTGTACACCAATTGCTTAGTTTTTCCTAACCCCTGTTGTGGACGCGCCCTCAAATATGGAAGAACATTTTCCTTACCGTCGGATTAAGAAGCCGCCTCGTATGCAGTGTTGGCTTGACGGGAGGTATTTTTTTGAGACAGACGCGATTTTTACCCTTGCTGATTGGCGAGAGGCTTTCCGGTCGGGCTTTTACTTCTACATTCGGGCTTATGCGTGTGAGGTGCCCTATTTGGGGCGCTATTATCAATACCTAAAGGACTGTATTGAGGAGAACAGTTATCCGGACGTGGTCTTTCTGGAAAAGGAAACGCTGCGTAAAATTATCTATGACTTGTTGCAGAAGGATCGTTACTTTGAGAACGCGCTTCTGAGAGTAACGTGCTTTTTACGCTATCGCCAAGATGCGCTGGATGTTGAGCGAGCGCAGACTTCGATTCTTATTGAGGCTTTTCCTCTCGCGGGTAAGTTCTTTGATTTAGAGCCTCCGAAACTCACGATCGCTTCGTTTGCGCGGAAACGTTTTGCTCCGTCGGAGGTGACGCGATCGCGCCCACTGGTAGACCCATATCAGTGGCAATGTGAGGTCTTTTGTCGACGCTTTACATACGCTGATGGGGTGTATTACAACACAAACGACCGAGTGACACAGACGAGTCTGCGTGACATTTATTGCATTGAGCAAAATATGATAATGACGCCTCCGCTAGGAGAGGGGTTACGTTGTGACCCATTCCGTGCGATCGTGAAAATCTTAGCGCGACAGGCAGGCTATCAATTTGTGGAGAAACCCCTCACGCGCGAAGAGCTACTTCGTGCCCAAGAGGTCTTTCTGGGGAGCACGCGTTATGGGCTGGAGCCCGTCTTGGTGTTTGACAATCAGTCTTATTTCACTTATCAGAGCTGTGCGCTAATCCCAGACCTCAACCGAATTCTTTTTCCTAACCACTGCGAATAGCGCTTTCGCAAAGGGTTATATATCTTTGCTGGGAGAAATCTTTGGAAAAAGAAACCTTGGAATACGATGAAGAAGATCTTGGTGCTCGGAGCAGGAGGACAAATCGGTTCGGAACTCGTTCCTCATTTGCGTAAAGTTTATGGTGTCGATAACGTCATAGCCGCAGATCTTAAACCCAACCCCGTGCTTGCTGCTGCGGGACCGTTTGAAACGGCTGACGCTACGGATGCGAACGCCATAGCGACCTTAGCGAAAAAGTATAAAGTGGATACGCTGTTTAACCTCGTGGCGCTTCTTTCTGCCTTGGGAGAGCAACGCCCAGAGTTTGCATGGCAACTTAATATGGGGGCGCTTCTCAATACGCTCAACGTGGCAAAGGAATTGGGTTGTGCCGTATTCACGCCGAGCTCTATCGGGGCGTTTGGGAACAACACACCTAAGGACAAGACCCCACAAGACACCATCATGCGCCCCAACACGATGTATGGCGTATGTAAGGTCTCGGGCGAGTTGTTAAGCGACTATTATCATTCGCGCTTTGGCGTTGATACGCGTAGTGTCCGTTTCCCTGGGATTATTAGCTATGTCACCCTTCCGGGTGGCGGCACGACGGACTATGCGGTAGAGATCTACTACGCTGCGGTCAAGGGCGAGGAGTTCGTTTGCCCCATTCCACAAGGGGTTTATATGGACATGATGTATATGCCTGATGCTCTAGACGGTATTGTCCAGCTGATGGAGGCTGACCCGTCAAAGCTTCAGCATCGCAATAGCTTTAATGTGGCGTCGATGAGTTTCGCGCCCGAGGAGATCTGTGCTGCAATTCAGAAGGAGCTACCGTCGTTCCGGATGCGTTATGAGGTAGACCCTGTGCGCGAGTCTATCGCGCGCTCGTGGCCTAACTCGTTGGATGACTCTTGTGCTCGCGCCGAGTGGGGATGGTCGCCAAAGTGGGACTTGGCTTCGATGACGCGCGACATGCTTGCCCAAGTGGCAAAGAAGTTGGGAAAATAACCAATGGGCACGCCCCCTGCGTGTAAGGAAGTGGGGCGGGTTAGAGATACTAGGACGAAATACGTTACTATCTTTGCGGTAGGGCGTGTTTCGTCTTTTTCTTTGTACACAGATGAAGAAAGTGATAGCTATAATCCCAGCCCGTTATGCCTCCACTCGGCTGGAAGGGAAGCCCCTCAAGGCGATCGGCGGTCACCCGATGATCGAGTGGGTTTATCGCCGTGGGGTGAGCGCTGTGGGGAAAGCGGTCGTCGCTACCGATGACGAACGAATCGCAGCAGCCGTCCGCTCTTTTGGGGGCGAGGTGGTGTTGACGCGTGGCTCGCACCTCAGTGGCACGAGTCGCTGTATTGAGGCGCTTGAGCATATCGAGGCGGAGCACGGCGAACGTTATGACATCGTGATAAACCTGCAGGGCGACGAACCTTTTCTTGACCCTCACTCTGTGGCGACGCTTATTGCGGCTTTTGACGACGAAGGGGTCGAGATCGCGACACTCGTGCGCCCCTTCCAACAGGGGGAGGAGGTGTCGAACCCCAATGCACCGAAAGTGGTCGTGGATGTGCAGGGGCGTGCCCTGTACTTTAGCCGGAGCGTCGTCCCATACGAGCGCAATGCGGTCGGTTACCCCTATCTCAAACATATAGGGATTTACGCCTTTCGTCGCGAGGCGTTGCTTGCGTTGCCGATAGCCTCCCCATCGTTGTTGGAACGTTGTGAGGGGCTCGAGCAGCTTAGCTGGCTTTACTATGGTTTTGTGGTGCAGACGCGCGAGGTGACGGACGAGTCGCTCTCGGTCGATACGCCCGAGGACTTGGAGCGTGTACGCCGTCAAGCAGCACATGAAGTATTTTAGACGTACGTTGTAAACAAACACTTATATACACCAATGAAAATCTTAGCATCATTTGCACTCCTTGCGCTGATGGGGCTTAGCGCGCCCATCGTGCAGGCACAGGATGGCAAGAAAGACAGTGTGAATTTCCAGTTTACCGACGTGGTGACCGTACCGCAGACCTCGGTGAAGGATCAGCACCGCTCGGGGACGTGTTGGAGCTTCTCTGCCCTGAGCTTTATTGAGTCAGAATTGCTCCGTATGAAGAAAGGCGAATATGACCTTTCGGAGATGTTTGTGGTTTATCACAACTATCACGATAAAGCCGAGGCTTACGTGCGTTACCACGGGACGATGGAGTTCGCCGCAGGGGGCTCGTTTGGCGACGTCTTCCAAGTGATGAAGAAGTATGGCATCGTGCCCGAGGAAGCCTATAAGGGGATCGAGTATGGCGAAGACAACCACACGCACGGGGAGTTAGATGATATCTTGCGTGCGTATGTTGACGCGGTGAACAAGAATGGCAACCGCCGATTGTCTACGGCGTGGCTGCGTGGCTATGATGGGGTTCTTTCGGCGTATTTAGGGCAAATCCCCGCGGAGTTTACCTACAAGGGTAAGAAGTATACCCCAAAGAGTTTTGGCGAGAGTTTGGGGCTGAAATACGAAGATTACGAATCTTATACTTCCTACACCCATCACCCCTTTTACGAACCGTTTATTTTAGAGATCCAGGATAACTGGCGTCGTGCCTCGGTGCAGAATGTGCCGCTGGACGAAATGATGCAGATCATCGACAATGCGCTCAACAATGGTTACTCGGTAGCGTGGGGGAGCGACGTGAGTGAAAAGGGCTTTATGTGGAAAAAAGGTATCGCGATCATCCCCCAAGAGCCAACCGAAGAGGTCGCAGGGATGGAGTCGCTCAAGTGGTCTACGCTCTCCGGAGCAGAAAAGATGCAGTGGTATGACAGTATTCACGAACCAGTGCCCGAGCTGAAGGTGACTCAAGAGCTCCGTCAACAGGCGTTTGATAATTGGGAAACGACTGACGACCACGGGATGGTGATTGTGGGCATTGCCAAGGATCAGAATGGCAACAAGTATTACAAAGTGAAGAACAGTTGGACGGAAGAGAACCCCCACAAGGGTTACTTCTATGCTTCGGAAGCATTTGTACGCTATAAGACGATGAACATCGTGGTGCACAAGGACGCCGTACCGAAGGATATCCGTAAGAAACTCAAGTAGTCGCCAGTCGTCTCGCAGACACTGGTTAAGTGTGTCGCCCTCCATGGTTATGGGGGGCGTTTTTTGTTCTTAGAGTATGGAGATAGA
>CALHZE010000212.1 GCA_938040915.1 uncultured Bacteroidia bacterium
ACGCCATGCAAGAGCATGGGGTATCACGTTTGGTTGTGATCTCTTCGGAGGTCGCCGAACATTGGGCTCATCAAGGGCTCTTCAAGCTCTGGGTGGTATTGCCGCTGCTGCAGCACTTTTTGGGTGCAACCTACGATGATATGCGGCGTATGGACGTGGTGTTGTGGGAAAGCACCGCGCAGTGGACGGCGGTGCGTGCCCCTCGCATTCAGCCGATGAAACCCAAAGGCTCTTATCGGCTAGATGCCCACAAGCCGCTTCGACGCGGCTGGATGATTACCCCGGCAGATATGGCGACTGCGTTGCTCGATATTGCCGAACGTGAGGATCTGAACCGACAGCATGTCTATGTTGCTAACTAGGAGATACCTCACGGAGAAAAGGACACCTGTTATCGCATGCGTAAATGTGAGGGGGAGCGGGTATACAAAAACCGCATCCGAAACCGTCGAATAACACGACGTATCGGATGCGGTTTTGTGTGTGAAGACTTCAGATGTCCTTAGAGAATTTAGCGTGAACGCTGACGCAGACGCGGCAGGTCGAGAATAACGACCGCGCGTGCCTCCAAGCGAATCCAGCCGCGGGAGACGAACTCGGCCAGAGCCTTGTTCACGGTCTCACGGGATGCGCCCACCAGCTGCGCAAGCTCTTCCTGAGTGAGCTCGTGGGCCACGAGGATGCCGTCGGTTGCGGGGCGCCCAAAGCGGTCTGCAAGGTCGAGGAGAGCCTTAGCGAGGCGACCGGGGACATCAGAGAAGACAAGGTCTGCCAGCGCTTCGTTGGAATGGCGCAGGCGGCGTGCCAGGGTTTTGATAACCTGGTCGGAGATGCTGGGATCCTGTCGCTGTGCACGTTTGAAGGATTCGTGCTTGATAGCAGCCAGGCGTGTTTCGGAAACCGCTACGGCATTGGTGGAGCGGGGCGATGGGTCGAAGAGCCATCTCGCCGAAGACGTCGCCGGGTCCCATGAGTGCAACCATGTTTTCGCGCCCATCTGCGGCGGTGCGCCCGAGCTTGACCTTGCCGGAGAGCACAGCGAAGAGCTGGTCGCCCTGATCGCCCTCGTAGAAGAGCACGGCGTTGCGGGACAAATCAATTTCTTGGATATCGTCTGTAAGCAGCTTGAACGCGGCGTCATCGAGAGTCGCGAAAAGCGGGGAACGACGAAGGATATCGAGATCCATAGTTACTCCTTGAGTGGGATAGCGGGCGATTCTTTCGCTCGAAAATCTGTGCGTCACACGGTCGCATCTGCGAGACGGATACGATGTGAACCGCATCGCTGGTGTGTGACATATTCAACTAATACTAATACTGAGCGTACCTCATATTTTTTATTTCCGCATCTAAAAAACAACATCCAGGAGGAAAAGTTTTCTGCGCTTACGGGGAAAACTTAAGAAATTCACAGCTTCGCACTCTAGCATCAGCATGTACAGTGTGAGAGGGCGTTGAGCAGCGCACGAACTCTTCGACTTCTCTCATGCTCAGGCGTGCCTTCC
>CALHZE010000213.1 GCA_938040915.1 uncultured Bacteroidia bacterium
AAAAAACGGGGCATACACCCTCTTTCCTTTGTCGAAGAGTCGGCACGAGTGGGGCGCGATGTTTACATCGGTCCGTTTGTGTATGTGGGAGAGGGGGCTATTATTGAAGACGAGGTGCAACTCTATCCGCATACCTATATTGGTGATTTGGTGCATGTTAAGACACAATCTATCTTGTATGCCGGTGTGAAAGTCTACACCAAATGTGAGATCGGCGAGCGAGTGATTATACACGCGGGGGCAGTCATCGGGAGCGACGGGTTTGGTTTTGCACCAGGGAAGGATGGGCGTTTTGCTAAAATTCCCCAGATTGGGAATGTGATTATCGGGAACGATTGTGAAATTGGCGCCAATACCACGATCGATCGTGCAGCCTCTGGGGCGACCCGCATTAACGATAATGTGAAGCTAGACAACCTGATTCAGATTGCGCATAATGTCGAGGTAGGGAGCAACACGGTCATGGCAGCACAGTCGGGGGTGGCAGGCTCTACCAAGGTGGGGAAAAACTGTATGTTTGGCGGACAGGTCGGTCTCGTGGGGCATATCGAGATCGCCGATGGGGTGCAAATTGGGGCGCAGGCAGGGATCTCAAACTCCATTCGTAGTGCTAAAGATCCTCTCATGGGGTCGCCGGCGATGCCTGTGCATGATTTTTATAAATCGTCAGCACTATTTCGCCGCTTCCCTGAGTTTAACGAAGAGCTTTTGCGCCTCCGTGCGGAGGTGAATGCACTCAAGGAGGATCTCGCCTCACTCAAATCAACCGAAGATAAGTAAGGGAGGAAATGGGGCGTAAGGTATTCGATTACATACCGTTGGGGGGGGGTACGTTCCTTTGCGCTTGCTGGGTCTCTCTTTTTACGCCCGCTTGTGCTAATCAATCAGGTACGTCACTCCTCAGTGCGTCGTCGCCTCAGGGGCAAGATTCTGTCGTCGCAGCGCCTGTGCCGCAAGTTGCTCAGAGTCTTTACAAAGACACGCTGACGATTGTCGCGGTTGGGGATATGATGGTGGGTACAGACTTCCCATCGAAGAATTTTTTACCGCCAAACGATGACCCAGATGCGTTGCTCGCGCCAGTCGCTCCTTACATCCAAGACGCCGATATCGCTTTTGGTAATTTAGAGGGTGCTTTTTTAGATGGAGGCAAACCCGCAAAGTCGTGTCGCGATCTCTCTAACTGTTACCTATTTCGGATGCCTACGCGTTACGCCGGAGCTTTTCATCGGGCAGGTTTTGACTTATTGAGTTTAGCCAATAATCACGTAGGTGATTTTGGAGCGCCGGCACAAACCAAGACGCGTGCTCTTTTAGATTCGCTCGGTATCCGTCATGCTGGACTTTTGGCGCACTCCACCGATACCCTCTCCGTAGAGGGCTTGCGCATTGGCTTTTGTGCTTTTGCGCCGAATAGTGGTACTTGCCAATTGAATGATTATGAGTTACTGCGGCGTACGGTGCAGCGGCTCAAAAAGGAAAATGACATCGTGATAGCTTCCTGCCACATGGGGGCTGAGGGGGCGAAGCACACGCACGTGACAAAGCAAAAAGAACTCTTCTTGGGCGAGAATCGCGGGAATGTTTATGAGATTGCGCGTGTGCTCATTGACGCAGGGGCAGATCTCGTCTTGGGACACGGTCCCCATGTTACGCGTGCGATGGATATTTACAAGGGGCGTTTTATCGTCTACAGCATGGGCAATTTCTGCACGTATGGGCGTTTTAGCCTCAGTGGCGTCTCGGGGATCGCACCGCTTTTGCAACTCAAGGTGACGCGCGATGGGCGCTTTGTCGGCGGACAGGTTATTGCCACAAAGCAGATCGCACCAGGGGGCACAGAGCTTGATCCTTCGGGGCGGGTCATTGAGGAGATGCGGAAACTCATCGCTGCAGATCTCCCCACATCGGAGATCGAGCTCTCGCCCACGGGGAAAATCTGTGTAAAAGAAAGACCGTAGTCATGAGCGACGAACCATTAACGAAACTGTTTTACACGATTCGGGAGGTGAGCGAGCTATTGGGCGTCGAAGCCTCTACGCTTCGTTTCTGGGAAAACGAGTTCCCGCAATTATCACCGCGTCGTACGGCGCATAAGCGGAGACAGTATACGGTGCAAGATATTGAGCTCCTCCGTCGTATTTACCATTTGCTCCGCGTTGAAGGTGTGGCTATAGAGCAGGCTAAGCGACGACTCTCAAATATGAGCGACAAGGAGCAGACGCGCATCGAGGCGCTCAGCAAGCTGGTTAATGTGAAGAACCTCTTGTTGAAGTTGAAGAATCTCATCTAGCAAAATGTCGCTTGTGGTGACTTTTTCTGACGTTGAGGCGGCAATAGCGCGTTATGCGCCCTTCTCTTTGCAAGAGGCGTATGACAATTCTGGGCTTTTGGTGGGGGAGGGGACAACTCCGGTTAGTGGCGTGTTAGTCTGCTTAGATGTGACCGAGCAGGTGTTAAGAGAGGCGGTTGCGCGAGGCGTAAATCTTGTGGTGTCACACCATCCTCTCCTTTTTCATGGTGTGAAACAGCTGTGTGGTCGCACGGGGATTGAACGTGCGGTGATCTATGCGCTTCGTTCTGGGGTCGGAATTTTGGCAGCACATACCAATCTCGACGCGGCGTCGGGCGGCGTGAGTTGTGCTCTTGCACAAGAACTGGGGGTTGTTGTGGAGCGTGTCTTGCACCCTATCGGAGAGTCGGAGGGGTTTGGGGTCGTTGGGCGACTGGTTACCCCATTGCCCGAAGACCTCTTTTTGCAAGAGGTGAGTGAGCGTTTGGGGCTATCGGTGTTGCGCCATAGCCCGTTGTCAGAGCGTGCTATCTCGAAAGTAGCCTTGTGTGGCGGCAGTGGTATGGAGTTTTTTGATGAGGCGCTCGCGGCTGGGGTTGACGCTTACATCACGGCCGACGTCAAGTATCATGATTTTCAGCGTCCCGATGGTCGGCTTTTGC
>CALHZE010000214.1 GCA_938040915.1 uncultured Bacteroidia bacterium
GCCGACATGCCTGACTACTTGCCCGTAGACGTCTCTGATTTGCGACTTGGCGCTGCGATGATGGTCTCTGACCTCAGCTTTGACAAGCTAAAGATTGTCGACGCTATGACCCAAGTCGTAGTCTCCATCCGTGCTCAGCGCGGCGCTAAGGTACAGGAAGAAACAGAAGAAGGGGAGGAATAGCCCCCTGCCGCTTCGTGATATACAAAAGGGTTTGGGTTTCGACTCAAACCCTTCTTTTATGCGTTTTTGCAACCACAGACGTTATTCTCTAAAAAACGGCTCTTACTATGAAATTCCTTATCGTGGGGCTGGGAAACCCAGGCGCTGAGTATGAAACCACACGCCACAACGCCGGTTTTATGACCCTCGACGCCTTTGCCGCACGCCGCAACACCACATTCCGCACTGACCGCTTGGGCGCTCTTGCCGAAACCTCCTTTCGCGGCAAACAACTCCTCCTCCTCAAGCCCTCAACCTACATGAACAATAGCGGACGCGCCGTCGCCTATTGGCTCACGCAGGGAAAAGTGCCCCTCGAGCAACTCCTCGTCGTGGTCGACGACTTGGCGCTCCCCCTCGGCACGCTCCGCCTCCGCTTACAAGGGAGCGACGGTGGACACAATGGGCTCAAAGACATTGCCTCACAAGTGGGCTCACAGCGCTACGCCCGCCTCCGTCTCGGTATCGGGCACGAGTTTGCCCGTGGAAAACAAGTTGACTTCTCTGCTGTTGAGCAACCTCTGCTCAACGAAACCCTCGCGCGTGCCTGCGATGCCCTCGAGATGGCGCTCTCTATGGGCTTTCAGCGCGCAATGAACCAGATCAACACCGACCCTAAAGAGAAGACCTCTAACCCCTCGCCCCAGTCATGAGAATTGATAAATACCTCTGGTGTGTGCGCATTTTCAAAACGCGCACGATTGCCCAAGATGCTCTCAAAATGGGGCGTGTCCGCATGGCGGGGCAACACGTGAAACCCTCTTTCGAGCTCAAAGTCGGCGACCGCTTCACAGTGCGTCACCCTCCCTTTGACTTCACTTACCTTGTGCTTGCTTTTCCAAAGGGACGCCTGAACCCTGCCCTCGTGGCAGAGTATCTTACCAACGAGACACCCCCCGAAACTCTTGAGGCACTACGCACCCTGCGCCTATCGAGCCCTTTGACGCGCGACCGAGGCACAGGACGCCCCACCAAGAAAGAGCGACGCGACCTTGATGACTTCCTTGAGAGTTTCCTTGACCTTGACGACCTTGAAGAGGAAGGGGAGTGAGGTTTCCTTTTCCTCGTCAAGGTCGTAACGCGCTGGTATCTCTCCCATGTTTTCTCGTATCTTACTCCCGTAACCCTCCTGTATAGAGATCATATAGTTCGCGTAAAACTGCCTTATTTTTGTACCTTTGTCGCACGGATCAATAGACTAAGCGATGCGCACGCTACTCTTTTTCCTTCTTCTTTCCCTCGCGCTGGGAGGCACGCTCGCGGCGCATACCCCCGAGGGTGACATCTATACCCTCTTGCGCGAACCCGTCGAAGGGGCTGGAAAGATAGAAATACGCCAACCACGCAAGTTGGCAGAGGCACTCTCAAACTACCGCAACAAAAATACTCAGCACCCAGGGATGGACGGCTTCCGTGTCCGTATCTACCGCGACCTCGGGCGCGACGCTCGCCTGCAGAGTCAAGTAGCGATGGACAAAGCGCTCTCTCAGTTTGAGGGGTTACGAGCCTACATGACCTTCGACTCTCCCTACTACAAAGTCTCCGTCGGTGATTGCCGTACTCGCTTTGAAGCCTACGTCCTTCGTCAAAAACTCTTAGGGATGTTTCCTCGTAGCTTCGTAGTGACCGAACGGATTAACTTCCCCGCAACACGTTAAGGATGTCGCAACGATACATAGAAGACCTCGCGTGGGAGTTGCGACGCGATGTGGTAAAGATGACCGCACATGCCGGCTCAGGACACCTCGGCGGCTGTCTCAGTAGCGCCGATCTCCTTGCCACCCTTTTTGGGCGCGAATGGGTGAAAAAAGAGGGCGAGCGATACCTTTTCGTCCTTTCTCCTGGACACTTAGCCCCTCTCCTTTACGCCGTTATGGCGCGCTTGGGTACGGGCTTCCTCTCCGAGCTCCTCACCTTGCGCAACTTCCGTAGCGCCCTCCAAGGTCACCCCGTCCTTTCCCACAACCAAGACATCTTTTCCCTTGAGGGATTGTTCTCAGGTAGCGGCTCGCTAGGTCAGGGGCTCTCGATAGCTGCCGGCGCGGCGAAGGCAATTGCCCGACAGCACCGCCAAGATCCCCCTACCTTTTATGTCCTTTTAGGCGATGGCGAGTTACAGGAGGGGCAAATCTGGGAAGCTGCCATGTTCGCCGCGTACCATGGGTTGAAAAACCTTGTGGCAGTAGTAGATTGGAATGGGCAGCAACTCGACGGGACAAATGCCGACGTCATGGACTTGGGCGACCTCCCCGCCAAGTGGCGTGCCTTTGGTTGGGACGTCGCCGAGGTCAACGGGCACGACTGTGTGGCTATTGAGGCGGCGTTGCGCGGCTTTGCTGAGGCTAACAAGCCTAAAGTGCTTTTGGCACACACCGTCATGGGGCACGGCATCCCCGAGATTGAAAACCAGAGTCTTTGGCACGGAAAAGCCCCCTCTGCCACCGAGCGAGAACGTTTCTTGCAAGCCTTGACTACTTCGCATCACGCCCTTAAGCCTCAATTGCCAATAGCGAATGGGCTTGAGAAACAGGTAATCTTTACTGAAATATGAGCCAGTGCACGCTAAGTTCTATGCGAGAGGGTTTTGCGCGCGGCGTCAAGCAGGTGGCAGCGACTGACCCTCGCGTCGTCTTGTTGGGGTGTGATGTAACGCGTTCGCTCTTCCTCCACGACTTTTCAGAGCTCTTTCCCAATCAGTATGTTTCGGTCGGGATTGCCGAACAGAACGCGGCCAGTATCGCAGCGGGGTTGGCGCTCTGTGGCGATAGACCGATTTTTGCGACTTACGCGGCCTTTGCGACCACGCGTGCCCTCGATCAGATTCGGATGAGTATCTGTTATAATCACGTACCCGTACTCGTTGCGGGGGCACATGCGGGGCTCTCCGTCGGGCCAGACGGTGGTTCACACCAAGCCCTCGAAGACGTTGCGGTGATGCGCACCCTTCCCTCCATGCGCGTGGTTTTACCCGCAGATGCCAATGAGACCGAGTCGGCTGTCCGTTTCTACCTCCAGCACCTAGATACGCCGGTCTACATCCGTTTCGGTCGTAACGACGTTCCTAACTTCACTGACCCGAGCCGCGAGTTTGTGCCTGGTGCAGAGCTACTCTGCGAAGGGACGAGTGGGTGTGTACTCTTTGCCCACGGCGCTATGGTTTGGCACGCCCTAGGAGCAGCCGAGCTACTTCGCGCCGATGGGGTGCATCCCACGGTCGTGGCGGTTAAAACCCTCGGTGACGGATTGGCGGGTACCCTCATCCGCGACCTTGCGCAACAGGCGACCTTGCTTGTGACCATCGAGGAACACCAAGTGCAGGGAGGGCTCGGGGGCTATGTAGCTGAGACTTTGGGAAATGTGCCCCTCCGTCCCTCACAGCGTCTTATCCGCCTCGGGGTTTGTGGCGCATTTGGAATGTCGGGCACTCCCGAACAACTCTATGACTATTATGGGTTAACGCCAGAGAAGATCGCCGGACGTGTCAATGCGGCGATAGATGCCCATATTCCGACTTTGATAAACGTAGACGAATGAGTGATTCTATCCAGCACGAGTGTGGTATAGCGTTGTTGCGTCTGAAGCACCCCCTCCAGTACTACCAACAGAAATATGGGTCGTGGTGCTATGGGTTACAAAAAATGTATCTCCTTATGGAGAAGCAGCATAACCGCGGGCAGGATGGGGCGGGGATTGCGACCGTAAAGTTTGATATGCCCCCCGGCTTTCGCTACATCGACCGTGCACGTAACAACACCGCTGCGCCTATCAAAGGGGTCTTTGCCGAAGTCTATGAGCCGATGCGTGGGCTCACAAGCGAGCAGCTCAATGACCCCGCATGGGCGAAAAGTAACCTCCCTTTTGCGGGCGAACTCTTCCTCGGACACTTACGCTACGGCACCTACGGCGGCGGAAGCATCAACTACGTGCACCCGCAAATTCGTGCCAACAACTGGAAGTCTCGCACGCTCGTCATGGCGGGCAACTTTAACCTCACCAACACGAAGGAGCTATTTAACCTCCTCGTATCCCTTGGGCAACACCCACAGGATCTTTCTGATACGGTCACCGTGTTGGAAAAGTTCGGGCACTTCCTTGACGATTTTAACCAGCAGCTCTTTCGTAAATATAAGGACGCTGGGCATCCGAATATTGAGATTAGCGAGCTCATCGCACAGCACCTCGACATCCCGCAAATCATCGCCGAGTCTACGAAAGATTTCGATGGCGGGTATACCATGGGCGGGCTCATTGGTCACGGCGATGCCTTCGTATGTCGCGACCCGTGGGGCATCCGCCCCGCCTTCTACATGGACAACGACGAGGTGACGGTCGTGGCGAGCGAACGCCCTGTGATTCAAACGGTCATGAATGTGCGTGCCGACGACGTCCATGAGATTAAGCCAGGCTTTGCCCTCATCATCCGGAAGAGTGGTGCCCTACAACATATCCAAGTGCGAGAACCACAAGAGCGACACTCCTGTAGCTTTGAGCGAATTTACTTCTCGCGAGGAACAGACAAAGATATCTACCGCGAGCGGCTCAAGTTGGGCGAGCTTCTTGCACCACAGATCGAACGCGCCATTGACGGAGACTATGACCACACGGTCTTTTCCTTTATCCCCAACACTGCCGAAACGGCCTACTATGGCATGATTAAGGGGCTCGAGCGTACCCTCGACGAGCGACGTATTGCGCAGCTCGTACAGGGAGGACACGACGAGGTGAGCATCCGCGAGATTATGCGCCACCGCATTCGGATTGAGAAGATCGCAGTCAAGGATATTAAGTTGCGTACCTTCATTGCACAGGAGTCGGCGCGTGCGGATCTTGTCCCTCACGTCTATGATGTGACTTATGGGACGCTCCAAGAGGGGGTAGATACGCTCGTGGTGATCGACGACTCTATCGTGCGTGGAACGACCTTGCGCGAGAGTATCCTGCGGATTCTTGACCGTCTCGGTCCGCGACGGATAGTGGTGGTCTCTAGCTCGCCGCAGGTGCGTTACCCCGATTGTTACGGGATTGATATGGCGCGCCTCGAAGACTTCATCGCTTTTCGTGCGGCTATCGAGCTGCTCAAGGAGCGGGGACGTGAGGCACTGATTGCCGAGGTTTATGAGGCGGCAAAAGCAGCGAATGCTTCCGAAGAGCGGCTGGTGGAAAATTGTGTACAGCGCATTTATGCGCCCTTCTCTGCCGAGGAACTTTCGGCTCAGATGGGAAAAATGCTCCGCCACCCCGACATGCGCGCAGAGGTGCACATCGAGTTCCAATCGGTGGAAAACCTTCATTTGGCGTGCCCTAACGATACGGGCGACTGGTATTTTACGGGCGATTATCCGACCCCAGGCGGGGCACGCGTGGCAAACCAAGCCTATATAAACTATATGGAAGGCAATAAATCTCGCGCATATTAGTACCTTTATGGTGCGGATTAAAATTGTTACGACTATGGAACGAGATACCGAGATATTTTCTCTTATTCAGGAAAAGCAAGCCCGTCAGTCACATGGGATTGAGCTCATCGCTTCCGAGAACTTCGTCAGCGAGCAAGTGCTTGCCGCCATGGGGTCTGTCTTGACCAACAAGTATGCCGAAGGCTATCCAGGGGCTCGCTACTACGGGGGATGCCAAGTGGTAGATAAGGTCGAGCAGTTGGCTATCGACCGTGCTTGTCGGCTCTATGACTGCGAGTTTGCCAATGTGCAGCCTCACTCGGGCGCACAGGCGAATATGGCGGCATTTATGGCCATCCTTAAGCCCGGTGATACCTTCCTAGGGTTGGATCTCTCGCACGGTGGACACCTTTCGCACGGTTCGCCGGTCAACGTTTCGGGTAAGTGGTTTAACGCCACCTCGTACCGTGTGCGCGAAGACACGGGGCGTGTGGATTATGACGAGATGGAAGAGCAGGCGAAGAAGCACAAGCCAAAGCTCATTGTCGGTGGGGCATCTGCTTATAGCCGCGAGTGGGACTACAAGCGTATGCGCGAGATTGCTGACAAGGTGGGTGCTTTGCTCATGATTGACATGGCACATCCAGCGGGGATGATCGCAGCGGGCTTGCTTGAGAACCCGACCAAGTATGCGCATATCGTAACGACCACGACGCACAAGACCTTGCGCGGTCCGCGTGGAGGGATGATCTTGATCGGTAAGGACTTTGACAACCCATGGGGCGAGTTGACCCCGAAGGGGGTGATCAAGAAGATGTCGGCGATTGTGAATAGCGCTGTATTCCCCGGCATCCAAGGTGGTCCGCTTGAGCACGTGATTGCAGGTAAGGCGGTAGCTTTTGGCGAAGCATTGAGTCCTGAGTTTAAGACTTACCAAGAGCAGGTGCGTGCGAACGCGCAGGCGATGGCAAAGCGTTTTGTAGAAAAGGGGTATAAGATCGTATCGGGCGGTACAGACAACCACTGTATGTTGATTGACCTTCGCACGAAGTTCCCCGAACTCACGGGTAAGAAGGCGGAGAATACGCTCGTATTGGCAGACATCACCATCAACAAGAATATGGTGCCCTTTGACAGTCGGAGTCCGTTCCAGACCTCGGGGATTCGCGTAGGTACGCCCGCGATTACGACGCGTGGGTTGAAAGAGGACGAAATTGTACGTGTGGTAGACCTCATCGATCGTGTCCTCTCGAACATTGAGAACGAAGCCGAAATCCTCAACGTACGCAGTGAGGTGAATGCGCTGATGGCAGGGCGTCCGCTCTATGCGTGGTAGAGGCTAGCTATCTATTAGAGTAAAGCAAAGAGTCGCAAGGGGCGCAAGTCTCTTGCGACTCTTTTTGAGAGGGGGAAAAAAGTGTATATTTACGTAAGGAGATTGCTTGTTGGTATTTTGGGTAACAATCTTTGTACATGCACGTTTACGTGTAAAAAATACATGGAAAGAGGTATATAATGGAGCTTACGCAGGAAGAGAGGAGGCTGAAACGGAAGATTCAGTACTTCGAATATATAGTGTCCAAGCTCATTGAGTGGTATGAGGAGGAGGTTA
>CALHZE010000215.1 GCA_938040915.1 uncultured Bacteroidia bacterium
CTCCCCGTGGAACATCAGCTCGAGCACGAGATAAGTCTGAGCGAAGGGGATGGGACTGTCGATGCGTTGCGCGAATTTCTCGAAAAGACCTCCCTCTCTTCGTTTGCGCAAAGAAACTCCTCGGAGGAGTTCGTTGCAGAGTCGTTTGTTGCGCCAACGGAACAAACGTTGACGCGAACAGAGTCAGACGGTCAGGCAAACCCTTTGCCGGAAGAGGAGGGGAGTTTCCGTACATTTTACGAGGAGGCGGAGAATGAAGGTGTTGCGGCAACTGTCGTTAAGGGAGACTCTGCTTTTGAGAAACCTCTTTCAGCATCGCCAGCGTCGCAGCCGTTTCGTTTGCCCGATGGTCAGGTGTTTGATCTCCGGTTGGCGATGGTGTATGATGTGATTCTTCACCGCCGCACGACCGGTTTTTTCTCCCCTCGTTTTAGGGTATAGAACCCTAGGCTAAGCTTGTGCGTACACAGAACAAAAAGCCAACCTCATGATAACTGACCGCATTGAGATTATATGTAAAAACACGGCAACGCGCTATTACGTGGAGCCGGGGCAGACGCTTCTCTCCTTAGTTGACTCGTTGGGCATTTCGCTTGCTTACCCGATACTGGGGGCGATGGTCAACAACCGTTTGCGCGACTTGCGTTTTCGAGTCTTCATCCCCATCACGGTCGAGTTTATTGATATTACGCACCCCGCAGGCATGCGGATGTATGTCCGTTCGCTTTTCTTCCTTCTGCAGAAGGCTGTGCGGGATGGGATGCCGAGTTGTCGCCTTCGCGTCAATCACTCGGTCTCGCGAGGGTATTACTGTGAGTTGGCGGGGTATCGGAAGCCCTTGGAGTACCCTATGATTTTTGACTTCCGCGACCGGATGCGTCAACTCGTGGCACGGAATATTCCCTTTGAGACGCGTCCGACGCTTACATCTGACGCGATAGAGATTTTCACGCGTCAGGGCGATTTAGAAAAGGTGCATTTTTTGGAAAGTCGTCCTCGCCTTTATACGACCCTTTATGGTCTTGATGGTATTTGGGACTATTATTTCGAGGGGCTTGTCCCCTCGACGGGTTATCTTACCACGTTTGACCTCGAAAAGTATTTCCAAGGTATGTTGCTCCGCGTGCCACAACGACAGAATCCGGATCAGGTCGAGGAGATGGTGGTGCAGAACAAGATGTTTGACATCTTTAAGGAGTATCAAACGTGGGTCGACATCTTGGGGATTCAGGACGCGGGGACGATCAATACGCAAATTGGTGAGGGGAAGGCGGCGAATTTGATTCAGGTTTCCGAGGCGCTGCATGAGAAGAAAGTGGCGCAAATAGCTGACCAAATCAAGGCGTGCCCGAAGATGCCGCGGATTATTTTGATCGCGGGGCCCTCGTCGTCAGGTAAAACGACTTTTTCCAAGCGCTTGTCGGTACAGCTCCGCGTGGCTGGGATGTTGCCGCACCTCATCTCGCTAGACAACTATTTTGTAGATCGGGAAAATACGCCGCGGGACGAACAGGGCGAGTATGATTTTGAGGCGTTGGGAGCTCTCGATATTGCTAAATTTAATGAGGACTTGTTGAAACTCCTTGCAGGGGAACGGGTAGAGCTCCCGAAGTTCTCTTTTGAAACTGGGAAACGCTTCTATGACGGGACGTTCCTCGAAATTGGCGAGCAGGACGTGATGGTCATTGAGGGGATTCATGGGCTCAATCCGGACTTGACGTCGCGGATCTCCGCAGAGGATAAGTTTAAGATCTATATTTCGGCACTAACCTCGATTTCCTTGGATGGGCGGAGTCGCATCGCCTCGTCAGACAATCGTCTGTTGCGTCGCTTAGTGCGCGATTTCCGTTATCGCCATTATAGTGGCGTAGACACGATTCGCCGGTGGGCGAGCGTGCGTCGTGGCGAGGATCGGAATATTTTCCCCTATCAAGAAGAAGCGGACGTGATGTTCAATTCGGCGCTCCCGTATGAGTTTAATGTGCTGAAGCGGAATGCGGAGATGATTTTGTCGGAAGTACCGAATGATGTTCCCGAGTATTCTGAGGCGGTTCGGTTGCAGCGTTTTCTTCGTGTTTTTGCGCCATTACCAGAAGAAGGCATCCCGCCGACCTCTATTTTACGGGAGTTTTTAGGCGGGAGTTCTTTCTCTTACAAATAGTCGTGGCGTGCGTGAGGGGAGAACGAAATAAAAGTTGGGGAGAGTACGAAATCAATAGATTAGCGTATATTTGTGATTAAGGAGTGTGGAAGTGTACGCTCGTCGGTGGCTTGATGTCGCGGCAGAGCTACTGCAAAGTCTAATGAATGTGACTGAGCATGATAAAGAGTTTGATCGTAGCGCTCAATAGTCTAGTACTCTTGTTCTTGGGTCTGTTTGCAGGGGAGTCAATCTCTTTGGAAATGGAGACTCGGAGTGAGGTAGAGGCTGGTGGGCAGTTCGACGTCTCGGTGATGATCGACAAGGGCGACTCGGAGAGTTTTGCGCGTTTTAGTGCAGAGCTCCCTCGGGGCTTGAAGGCGGTCTCAGGGAGTGCGGAGAACGCAGATTTTCGCTTTGAGGGACAGCAAGTCAAGTTTGTGTGGATGCGTCTTCCCAACTTGCCGAAGTTAAAGCTCTCGTATCGCGTCGAGGTTGATCCGCGCTTGAGAGGGTCGTTTAACCTCGGGGGCGAGTTAGCTTACATTGCCAACAATACGCGCCAAACGGCGGTGGTTGCGCCACGAACGATAGTGATCACCCCTTCGCCTCTTGTGGCAGCTGATAAACAGTTAGATTTGGCTGATTATCAGACTTCGATCCCTGCACAACGAGACATTGCGCTCTCGATGCTGAAGGTGCGTTGTATTCGGGAGACGCCAACCCTGTTGAGCGATGGTCAAGATTATGTGGTGCGGATTTTGGTCAATCGTGGAGAGGCGCTTAAGTTTGCCAAGATCGAGGAGAATATCCCCAAGGGGTACACGGCAGAGCCGATTGACACTAAGGATGCGATATTCTCTTGTGAGGATGGGGTGGTCAAGTTTCTTTGGATGACGCTCCCTGCCGAGGAACTCTTTACGGTCTCTTATCGCCTCATCCCAGAGAAGGGGCGCGTCGATGGGGAGCCAAAGATTACGGGGTCTTTTTCCTTTGTGCAGAATGAAGCAACGCGTACGATAGCTATTACGCAGCGGAGTGTCCGATTGCAGAACATGACAACGGCAGAACTCGAAGGGTTGGTGCGAGAGTCGCCGCTTTCGATCGCGCAGAATAGTGCAACACAGCTTGATGGTGGGACGCTCGAGCCGCAGGGACCCTCGGAAGGAGGCGTTGAGTTTGAGGTGAAGCATCAGGATATCGCTCCGATGCGTCAAGGGAGGCGCGGGGGACGTCGTTCGCGCCTTGTTCAAAATATGGATGATTTCTTGTTAGCGCCTGAATCTGGGGTTTATTATCGCGTGCAGGTTGCTGCGGGGCATCGCCCAATCGATATTAACCGGTATTTCCGTCGTCTTTCGTTGCATGCGGACGTGCGTACAGAAAGACATGAGGGGTGGTATAAGTATTCGGTCGGTTCGTTTAAGGAGTATAAGCTCGCACGGGATTATCGCACAGAGATTTGGAACACGACCCCGATTCGGGATGCTTTTGTGGCTGCCTACAACAATGGGAATCGAATTACGGTGCAGGAGGCGTTGATGATAACTTCGCAAAAGTGGTATCGATAAGTTTCCCCCCAGCCGAGGTATAGCTAAAGAGTTTAAGGTTATATACATGTCACGTATCGGGCGTTTGCGTATCTTCCTACAAGCTTCTCTTCTCTTGTTTTTCTTGTTGGCGTGTACTACTATGCTACGAGCGCAAGATGTGGAGGACTTTTATGCCCGAATGCTCGAGCAAGAGGTCGAGGTCTTAAACCCTGTAAAGTACCCTGTTGTGGGTTTTGGCGCGGGGATTATCAATTTCATGGGCGATATCCGTTATGGTTCTGACAGCCCATTGCTCGGTTCGTGGGCAGGCAAGATGAATGTCTCGACGTTGCTCGGAAAGTCTAAGCAGATTAAGATGAATGTCTCTGTTATGTATGGGCTTTTACAGGGACACGACTTTGAGAAGTCGCTTAAGATGAACACGACGAACCTGCCTAAGATAGACAATAAGATCTGGTATCCGAACTCTGCGTTTCAGACTGAGATTATAGAGATCACCACTGGCGTGGAGTATAATTTCTGGCAGTTTTTGGGTACGCGCAAGATGGTGCGTCCTTATATCGGGCTTGGTGCGGGGATTTTGCTCTTTACCCCGAAAAACAACTATAAGGCACCGAACGGGCGGTATTATAACTTCTGGCAAGATGGGTCGATTCGCCTTTTAGCTGAGAAAGACCCTAATGCTAGTACGGCTAAGCCTGTGGCGATGGATAAGGTTTTTGAAACAGACTTGAAGAAAGCGAATCTCTTCGGGTTCAAGAGTGTCCCCCCTGTTACGGCGGTCTTCCCCGCAGAGTTGGGAGTCGATATCTATCTTTCGGATCGTATCTATTGCCGATTGAGTTCCTCATTGCACTATTCGCTTACCGATCTGTTGGATGGTTATAATGCGGATGTGGCTAAGCGTTATGGGTTTAAGCAGCCCAAGTTTCACGATATGTATCTTTATACGGGGCTTTCGCTCCACCTCGATCTTTTCTCTCAAGCCGAGTCGTTTATTGTGGATCGCGTCTTTGCTGATATCGAAGACTTTGACTATGAGGTCTTCTTTGTAGACCAAGACAACGATGGGGTCTTTGACCAGCTCGATGAGTGTCCTGATACCCCACCGAATGTTGTGGTAGACTCTGTCGGTTGCCCATTGGATGGCGATGCGGATGGTGTTTGGGATGTAAAAGATAAAGAGCCTCGGACGGCTTACAACACGCCGGTAGATGACGATGGGGTTGAGTTGACCGATGCTGGGCGGACACTTCCGAAATTGCGCATCCCGCCGGTTCTCCGTTCGAAGATGAAGGTCATTCCCGTATCGTCGAAATGGGAGCATCGTTATACTTTTGACTCAACGGCAATTCCTGCCAAGTTCCAAGGCGTCGACGCGGATGGAGATGGATATATCTCTTTCGACGAAGTGATTCGAGCCGTGGATGATTATTTCACTGGGAATAATTCGTTTACCCCCGAGGACATTTACGAGCTGAACGCCTATTTCTTTGCGCAATAAGTCGGGGTGTTGTAGCGCGGGAGGTCGTTGTGGATATCAGAGAGCGTATCGCCAAACAGCGTTTTTGGGTGAGTCTTTTTCTCCCACTCTTGTCAATTTTATTGATCTGGTTGGTGCACTTTGTCGCGTGGGGGAGTGAGGGCGGGTCGCTTTTCTGGTTGGGCATTTATCCGCGCACATTCGCTGGTTTGGCGGGAGTTGTCCTTTCTCCGTTTCTGCATTCTGGGTGGGAGCATGCGCTCTCTAATACGATCGCGCTGCTTTTGTTTGGCGTCGCGTTATTTTATTTTTACCCGCGGGAGGCGTGGCGGGTATTCTTTATTGGCTGGCTTTTGAGTGGTTTGTTGACATGGATGATCGGTCGGAGTGCTTACCACATCGGGGCGAGTGGTTTGATTTATGCGGTGGGGACGTTCTTGTTCTTCCGAGGTTGGCGCGTCCGACGTCGTGGGCTTGCGGCGCTTTCGTTGGTGCTTACCTTTCTTTATGGGAGTATGTTTTGGGGCATTTTTCCCGCGGATGTCTCTATTTCGTGGGAGGGACATTTAGCGGGTGCTGTGGTCGGTTCGTCGTTGGCATATCTTTTGCCCCTTTATGCCGAGAATGAAGCGCTTGCATTTGGTTCGGATTCGGCTTTTGATTACTCGACTATTACCCATACGGGGCGTCGGGCATGGCGTTTGCAATACAGGAGATTAGGAGGACAGTAGGATATTTGCAGAGGAGGAGCGTGATGGTGTTATGGGACCGATTCTGTTTGATTTGCGTATCTTTGTTCGTTAGATGGGGTTGTGGATGGGGTAGTCATACGGGTATGTATTGACTGCCTTTTTGTGCGAGTATTTTCTAATGGTTAACGTTTCTATATATGAAAAAAGTTGTTTTAGTGGTCGGTCTTTTGTGCTTGGTGGTCTCCCTTTGGGCACAAGAGCCCATTCGCTTTGGTAGACAGTCTGTCTATCTGGAGGCGAACGTACAGCCCAAGACACGTTCGGGGCATCAGACCTCGAGTTTGGAGTTGGGTCTCCCCTCGGGGGATCGTCTCAATGTCTTGGTTCAGTTCTCGGGCGCATTGCGTCACGAGGCCTTGGAAAAGCAAGGCATAAGACTTCATGACTATGTAGGAAGTAATGCTTATTTCGCTACGATAAAGCCGGGGCTTCGCGCGAGCGACTTCGTGGGAACGGGGCTTCGGGCAGTCACTTCTATTAAGGGAGAATGGAAGTTGGCAGACGAGATCTTGAGCGATCACATCCCAGAGTATGCGCAAGATGGAGAGAATGTCGCGCTGTCGCTCTTCTGGTTTCCTACGGTCGATTGGGCGTGGGTAAAGGATTACCTCACGGCGCACAGGATAAAGTTCTCGTCGGGTTCTGATATTTTCCACAACGTGCAGATCTCGCTCCCTAAGGGACAGGTGCGCGGGCTTGCGGCGGAAGAGTGGGTTCAGACGGTTGCGTTGAAGGATGCACCGAAAGAGCTTTCTAATCGCTGGGGTTCGCGTTTGCATGGTGCAGCACAGTTGCGTCGTCCGTATTCGGAAGGCGGTTTAGAGCTTACGGGTAAGGGTGTACGTGTCGGGGTATGGGATGGTAATGTTGCGCCGCATGTGGATTATGGCGATCGTTATCACTGCCTCGAATTTGAGACCTCGCTCGCTTCCACGGGTGCACATGGGATGCATGTGACTGGTACGATTATGGGCTCGGGTCTTTTGGAGGAAAATGGTCGAGGCATGGCGCCGGGTGTTGAGGTCTGGACCAATAACTTTAATGTGTCATCCAACGGCAAGGTGGTGGCTGTTGAGATGTTTGAGGTGTGGGATGAGCACAAAATCTCGTTAACGAACAACTCTTATGGTCTTTCTTATGCTCGGAATTGTGACGCTTACGAGGAGCTCTCGTATAGTACCTATAGTTCGGAGCCAGCGATTGACCTTTTGTGTAACGAAGTCCCCACGCTTACGCATGTTTTTGCAGCAGGTAACGAAGGGGGATTTTGTCGTAAGGTGAATCGTGCAGGGTATGGCTCGGTCACCCATCGTGCAAAGAACCCGATTTATGTAGGGAATATGACCCACTTGGCGGCTATCGAGACCTCTTCGAGTCGAGGTCCGGCGGATGATGGTCGTCTTTTCCCGACGATAACGACCCGTGGCGATCAGGTATACTCTACGGTAGACGAGCAACAGTATCAGGGGATGACGGGGACGTCGATGGCTTGCCCCACGGTAACGGGACATCTTGCCTTGCTCACCGAGCGTTATCAACAGCTGCACGGGGGTGTGACTCCTACGAACAACTTGCTCAAGGCTCTGATCGCGAATACGGCGCGAGACGAAGGGCGTAAGGGACCAGATTATGACTATGGTTTCGGTTCGTTGGAAACACAGAATGCCGTAAAGGCGATGGAACTGGGGTGGTATAAGCAAGATACGATCCGTTTTAACGAGACTTCTAAGAGTTATGATATCAGCGTGCCAGAGGGAACGAAGAAATTCCGAGCCATGATCGCGTGGAATGACCCTGTGGCAATTAAGCAATATGCGCATGGAGAGAAGGCGTTGATTAACGACCTTGATCTTAGTGTTGAGTTCTCTGGGCAAACGGTATTGGCTTATGCATTGGATGGGAAAGACCCTCAATCGTTGGCAACGAAGTCTGGAAACCATCTAGACCCGATCGAGCAGGTCGAAATAGAGAATCCGTCGGCCGGTGTTTACAAATTGAATGTGACTGCCGATATTCGTCAAGGAGGTCGTCAGGGCTATACCCTAACGTGGTATTTTGATGAAGAAAAGCCTGAGATGGTATCCCCGCTACCAGGGGAGAAGTATCATCCTGGCGAGTACATCCTTCTCAATGTTAAGAACATGGAAGGGCGTGATCTCAATGTGGAACTCTCGTATGATGGCGGCAAGTCTTACATCTCTTTAGGAAACAAGACCAAGCGTGCGTTGCTTGTGATTCCCGATGATGCTCCGATTACAAAGGAGGCGTTGTTGCGTGTAACGGATGAGAAGTCAAATGTCTTGATTATGCAGCGTCCGTTTGTTATTATGCCTCAGGTTAAGGATGTGAAAATTATCGAGTCTGATTGTAGCGCAGACGGGTGGACGTTGACGTGGAAGCCGATCCCAGGTGTAAAGTCATACAATGTTCTCAAGGGGGATATTAAGAAAGGGGAGTATAAGGTAATTGGGAATGTGACTCAAAACCTTTATGATATTCCTGCTTCTGACATAGACCCCACCTACACGATCTTTGCTGTGGCTGGTGTGGGAGAAGGAGGTTTCTCGGGTCAGCGGAGTTCGGGCGTGATCGCTAAGAGTGTGTTGAGTCACACGATAACGGAGGCGCAACTCCCTTACGAAGACTCGTTTATCGGCTATCCGCTTAAGAATGTACAGTTTGAGCTTGGTAAGAATTTGAAGTTTGAGCGGAGTGAAACGCCTGTAAGTGGCGGTTTGCCGAAGGGGTCTATGCTTCTGAGCATTCAGGGTCAGAAGCGTGCAAAAGATTGGAGTCATCCTTTTGATAACCGCGATAATGTGGCAGCCTTCAAGCTTTGTAAGTTAGATCTTTCGGGGGTAGATAAGAGTCGCAAGCTTTTCTTTACCGCATATGGTTTGTTGAAGTTTGATAAACAGAGTTCGGCAGCTCAGTTGCGTCTGGTAGCAAATGGTAAAGCGGTCAATAATGTTTTGGGGCAACCTGCCTATTTGGCAGACAATGCTGACCACAGCTATGCATGGGATATTTCAGAGTATGCGGGCTCGGTGGTATCCCTGAGTTTGGAGACGGCTCTTGAGCTTGTTTCGAATGATTGCACGCTCGTCTCTTATGAGATCGCCCACGAAAAGGACGCATATGACGTCTATGTGAACCCCATCTCGTTTGTAGAAAGCAAGGAGAATTTGGGTGTTGAGACCTTTTCTTTTAATGTATCCAACAACACCTCGAAGGAGGTTCGCAATCTCCCCGTCAGTGTCTTGGTGGATGGTAACCTTGTTTATAGCTATTTGATTGACAAGCTTCCTTCCTTTGCAGATAAGTATATCGAGGTCAAGTATGACTTCTCTACGAAATCGCGTGATGGGCAGAAGTTTTATGTTGAAATACACGCAGAGCTAGAGGGGGATGCCGTTCCGAAGGATAATGTGAAGGGCTTTGAGGTGTATAACAAGGGGAATGTGGTCTTGATGCCTCACAGCACGCGTACGCAATCTTTCTATGGCTTGACAGTTCCTGTAGAGGAAAAACGTACGGTAGAGGTTGATGAACCGGTGCTTTTCACTGACTTTGGGGGCGGGTTAGACGATTATCCCAAGCGCGAGTTTGCTACAATTTTATTCCGTCCTGCAGATGAGCGACATGTGATACAAATCGCTTTTGAGGAATATGATTTGGCTTCCGTTGACTCTATTCGTATCTGGACGAACGTTGATGATTTGGGTATGGTCTCCTCTACACCTCCTACCCATGTTCTTAGAGGAAAGGGTTCTGCTCTTGTTATGTCGAATATTGGAGCTGGGACTGTTGCTGTGCGGATGGAAAAGCAGACCAATCCGTCAAAGACACGAAGTGGTTGGAAGGCTACGGTGAGTCAAGTTGAGCTCCCTGATTTGTGGGAATTGAAGAATTTCACATACGAGACTCTTAACAAGGAGACGCAGGATGAAAAGATATCGGTAGACTCTCTTCAAATTAAGGTCAACGTTTATGGTCAACAGAAAGACGAAGCAAGGCTTTATAATGTTCCGGTGACGGTGGAGGTAGATGGAAAGCCTTATTATATGGAGATCCCAGAATTGGAAAGTCGCGACAACGAGATCCTGTTGCCAAAGATCTTTACTTTCCGTCGTCCGTACTATAAGAAAGTCCGTGTTACGCTCGGTTTTGACGGTTATGTTGCTAATAACTCGAAACTCAATGATTTGGAACGTGACCTTGACCCAATAAAAGGGACGATCAAAGGTCCTTCTAACATGTATATTGACTCCATGCGCGTGATAGGCGAAAAGAGAGTGCAGACATTCTACACAACTCAGCTCTTCTACCGTTTGGGGACGGAGGTGAAGTTCTATCTGAAGAGTCCGAACCTCTTGACATGCAATCTTGCTTATCGCCAGCGTCAAGTAGAGAATGGTGTTGAGATCGGCGAACCGCTCCTTCCGTTGGCCGCTCTTTTCCCAGCACGTCTGCGCATCTGGTTTGATTTTGTGGAAACCGAGGGTAAAATCTTTGAAGATGAAGCGCCAGAGTATTTTGAAATAGAAGTACCACAGCTTCACCCGAATAAACTTAAGCCAGACGGTACGCAAAAGACAGAGAATGAAATCTATGAAGAGTCGCGTCCTTCGGAAATCCAAATCCCGATCGACTTTACGGAGTTTGCTACGAAATACCCGAATGTGAAACTCACAGACTCGATGCGTTGTCGTATGCGTGTTGCTCTCTTTACGGATGAAAACTGGAAACAGTTCAAACAAGCCAAAAGCGTTGATTGGGGACAGGCATTTGATTGTACTGCGTTGCTCTTAGATCGAGAGAATCCTGTTGCGAATGATCTTGAGTTGCTTGGCTTGGAAGGGTTAAGCTCAGGACAGGGGCTCGGGGAACAGGAAATCAAGGTGAAGGTTCGTAACAATGGACTTCGTCCAGCGAAGAGTTATAACATCGCAGTGAAGCTGAACCGAGAGTTGTTTACGACGCAGAACTTTACCACAGAACTGCCCGCATTCGGAGGAGAGAAGACGGTTACTTTCTCCAAGAAAGTAGATATGTCAAAGCCGGGGGCTTACCGTTTTGATGTCTCGTTGATTGATAAGGACGCTGTCGCTAAAAATGATAGTATAACGGAGCGTTATTATCATTACCCCGTTGCAACTGATGAGCTTTATTCGACTCATTGGGAGGGTAAGAAAGATGAGTGGTTTCAGATTCCAGATCTCGATAAAGCGAATGAGATTAAAGCTTCTATTACGGTCGAAGGATGGTGGAAGCTTGATGAGGCGCAGCATGTTTATCTTGTCAACTCCGATGGATTTAAGATGCGAGCACTCAGTAAGTCGACGCTCGGTTCGGACAATGGGCTTTACTTTGATTTCTTGGATGGAACGTCGTTCCGCACCAAGCGAGCAGTGCTCAAACCGGGTCAGTGGCAGCATATCTCGCTCTCTGTGAAGAGAGACTATCTCTCTATGATTACGGGTAACGGCTTGGAGCTTACCTGTTTTGTGGATGGTCAAGAAGTAGAGATCGAAGGTGGGGGGCAGGGAGAGTACCGAATCATTTATATGATCATAAACCAGAGCTTTAAGGGAGATATGGGCTTCTTCCGCATCTGGCACGGCTCGCGCTCTAAGGATGAGGTTGTGGCAGATATGTTCCGCAGCGTCCGTCGAGTAAATGGAGAATTGCCAAAGGATTGTCTCCTTGAGTATATGTTCAGAGAAGGTGTTTCGAACTGTGTGTCTTCTAATCAGAAGTGGCCGGGACAGTTGACTACCAATCGTCTGCCAGGGAATGCTGGGGTTACCGTAGAAAACTGTGTATGGCATCCGTTATCTGAGCTTGTAAGTAGTGTCTCCTCTGATGTGGCCGTCGCGCCCTCTACGTGGGAAAATGGTGTTAACAAGACGCTGAAGCTTACTGTAGGCGCTACGACAGATTTGTCAAAGGTGAAACTCAACTTCCAAGCCGCATGGGCTGGGACGGTTATCATGCAAGAAGGGAAAACAACGCCTGTGACTTCGGGTACGGTCTTAGATTTCTCGAATGCGAATCGCACGCTTGTGTTTAAGGCTCGCCGCGAAGGGTTGTTTGGAAAGGATATCGAACAAACATTCTCTGTGCGTCTTGTAGCGGACGCTTCGGCAGAGTGTAAACTCTTGCAAATCTCGTTGCTGGGAGCAGATAATAGCGGTTTGAAAACGGATCTCGTTATTTCGAACCCTGAGCAGACGATTGTCCTCTATCCGGAAAATGCGGATGGTAAAGAGTTTGATGCAACGAATGCTAAGTTGACAATCGATAATCTGTCAGACAACGCCACGCTCTTGTATCGTAAACAGAAGGCTGTTAAAGGCGGCAAGGTCGAAATCGATCTCTCCACGCCACAGATTGTTACCGTGGTTGCCGAGAATGGGCGTGACTCGCGTTCGTATGTCTTAAAGCTCTCGCTGAATCAAAAGATCTCGTGGAGTACCGAAAAGATATCGCTGACCTACACGAATCAGCCCATGAGTTTAGATGCGGTTAGCTCGTCGAAATTGCCGTGTACTTATTACACGCGTGATGAGCGAGTGGCTGTGGTGAACGCCAAAGGCGAGTTGGTAACAGTCGGCGCAGGAGTTACGGAAGTCGTCGCAATGCAGATCGGCGATGCGCTTTATCAAGCAGCACCTGAGGTCTCTCGTATTGTCGAGGTGTCGCGTGTCCCCTTGACGATTAAGATGCTGCCTGCACAGATAACGCAAGGCGAAGAGTTGCCGGAATGGAGCTTTGAATATGACGGACTCGTATATCCGTCTCAGGGACAGGTATTTGAAACGCCTTATCGCGTGAAGCTTGCCGATGGGACTCTTTGGGATGAATCAATGAAGCCGCTTACACCAGGTGTCTATGAAGTATGGCCTGTTGATTATGTCGCTCCTTATGAGGCATTAGGATATACGGTCACGCGTCAGATCGGCGAATTGAAGGTAACTCGTCCGGAAGGAGCATTGACCGTTACGGTGCTGGTAAAGAATGAAAAAGATGAGGCGCTTGCGAATGCTACGGTGATTTGTGGGGATGATACATATGTCACTGATCAAGCAGGAGAAGTGAAAATCTCGTTGCTCCAAGCAGGAGAATATGACCTCATTGTCCGGAAGGAGGGGTATGCCTCTGAAATGAAGAAAGTGGAAGCGACTGCTAATCTCTCTGTAGAAGTGAAGCTCGTACCTCTTTCTGTCGTGTTGACCTACACAGCGGACGCGAATGGTCTTATCCAAGGTCGGGCAACACAGCGTCTCGAGAAGGGAGGGACAGGCTCACTTGTGATCGCATTCCCGCGTCCTGGATTCCAATTTGCACAGTGGAGTGACGGGAATAAGAATGCTGTGCGTCAAGACAAAGAGGTCGTGGAGAATAAAACCTTTACTGCGACTTTTGAGCCAGCGACCTATACGCTCACTTACCAAGTCTCTGTTGGAGGCGAGTTTGAAAGTGGTATGGCGATACAAAAGGGTATCGTGTTAGGCTCGGCAGGAGCTCCCGTCAAGGTAAAGGCTAAGAAGGGATATCTCTTTGTCGGGTGGTCTGACAATGTGACAACACCGGAGCGTTCCGAGTCAGACGTCCGTGCAAACATGACTTTTACCGCAGAGTTCTTGCCTATTTACCCATTAACTTATAGTCAGGCGTTTGACGGAGACGAGGCTGAGTTTAAGCTTTGGGGATATCCAAAGAATTCAGATGGCTTGCATTGGACGAAGGTATCACGGCGACGGTTTGTTGCTTCTGAAGAGAATGCGAAGGGTTTTGTTATGGGCTTTGAACAAGGGTTAGGTATGAAAATACCGATTGAGCTTATCACCCCTTACCTTTCGTTAGCAGATCGTCCGGCGACCTCTGTGGTAAAACTCTCTTTCACGCTTTTGCAAGCAAAGCTTTCTCAAAAGAATTCGAATGGCGAGGATGGTATTCACACTTCGGTTGAGTATGCGATCAATGGTGGAGAATGGATAGCGTTGAAGAACTTGGACGACATCTCTGAACAGAAGAGTACGGTAACCTGTGAAGTTGAAGCAGCAAAGCTTGTTGGAGCACAGTCGATCCGTTTCCGTTGGCTTTATAATTCCGAGTTCACGCAGCGGAAAGATAAAGTGGCTATTGATGACGTGTCGATCTCTTACGAACCAGCGCCTGCTGTGCCGACGGTGGTGTTGGAATATTTGGCAGCTCACCATGGCTCAATAAAGGTAGAGGGTGATCCTGTCTCATATAAGGAGTTCTTTACGACAACGTTGAGTGGAACGGAGGGTGTCGCTGTTATCCCGACCCCAGATGAAGGCTATGAGTTTGATAAGTGGTCTGACGAAAAGAAGGCGAACCCGCGTAAGGATAAATCTGCGGTGCGCGTGACGGCGAAGTTCGTTAAGAAACAGTTGGAAAAAGGGACGGCATTGTATCTCTGTGAAGAGTTGAAAAAGGAAGACGGAGAGACGGTAACGAATGGGATTATTCAAGGTTTGCCAGTGCAGGAAGTTGAGATTGGCAAGCGCACTTCGATAGTTGTCGCAAAAGGCAAGCCGGGATTTGCTTTCTTAGAGTGGAGTGATGGTTTGAAGACAGCAGCACGTTCGGATGTCATGACCGCCGAGGGAATTGAAGTTACTGCGAAGTTCGCTCAGGAGTTTGTCTTGAAGTATACCGTGGCTAAGAGAGGTTCGGGTGTTATCGATGGAGGTCTGACCGAACAGCACATCTTGGGTGGTCAGGATGGAGAACTCGTAGTAGCGAAGCCAGCTCCACACTATCACTTCGTTTCATGGAGTGATGGGGTGACAACGCCAGAGCGTCAGGAAAAGAATGTCTTAGAAGATAAGACGTTTACCGCAACCTTTGAATTGGATGCTTACCGAGTGACGCTGCTTAACGAGGGCGAAGGTGAAATCCATCTCAAGGAAATCATTATCAACGTTACCAAGGATAAGGATGGTAATGATGTTGAAACGCGCGAAGAGCGTGAGATATCTGAAGAAGAATTGTCGCATATCCCCTATGGGACTCGGATACAAGTGACGGTCGTAGCGCCGAAGCCGTGGGCTGTGTCTTCTATCCTTGCTATTGCTGGCATGAACCGTCAAGACATCTCGGCGGCGCGAGAATATGTAGTTCGTTCGAACGTGAGTATCGTAGCGAAGCTTGATCGCCCAGAGGGTAAATTTATCGTAACTCTTGAAGCTGTCGGGGATGGTACTCTCGAAATAGAGAACTATGACGAGGATATGCTCCGCGAGGTAGAAACAGGAACGGAGCTCCGCGTGATTGCGACACCGAAGAATGCTGAGTATGTGCTTAAGAGCCTCAAGGCGGGCGACAAGGATATACTCGCTTCGAAGGTCGTGACTGTTGAGAGCGATGTTACGGTTACAGCAGTCTTTGAAAAGAAGGCTACGCCTGTAGAAGATGCTGTGTTTGCCCAAGTTGTAGTTGCTCCGAATCCGTTCGAATCACAACTTGTGGTGAGGGGAACGTCTGGTCACTTGCGTGGTTACGAACTCGTGGACGTTACTGGTAAGTCAGTGCGTAGTGGGGTTATAACCTCGGATGAGGAGGTAATAGAGACCTCGACGCTTAACGCTGGCATCTATATGTTGCGTTTGACGGCGCAAAACGGTGCAGTGAAGGCGGTTAAGGTGGTCAAACACTAAAACCAAAAAGAAGGGCGGTTATAATCGAACGTAGCCGCTTTTAAGAAAAAGGGCGCAGCTGAGTATAAAACTCAGTTGCGCCCTTTTTATGACGCTCGTGGTTGTGTCGCGAGAATGGTAATGATGAATCTGAGGGGGAAAAGAAACTGCGTACTCCTTTCCTTAAAAAGAGAAAGGTGTACGCAGTTCTTGATTGTAACAGCGCCTTAGATAGTGGTGTGCTCTAATTTCGTGCTAACATTTCGGCTATCTGATCCACGCCTGTTTGTACTTTACTTTTGACAAGGATTTTCAGAAGCTTAGGCACGTCGATATGAACGGTGACACGGATGTATGTCCCATCCTCAACCTCTTTGAACTGTAGCCACATTGTGAACGAGAAGGGACGTCCCGTAGCGTCTCGGAGTTTGATGGTTTTGTTCGGTTCGCGATCGACGATCTCAATGCCCATCTCCATCCCTTTAGGGTCTTTGAACACGTAGCGATCTGGGGTTATTTCCACAACCTCTATCTTGTCAGTGCTACTCTGAGCTAGCATTTGCCCGATACCGCTCAGGTCAGAATAGCGCTCAAAGAGCGTACGTGCACTGTGTACACTCTTGGTAATCTTACTTTCGTATTTTTGCATTGTCGCTCGCTTAGCGTCCCCACGTCTCGGGATGTTCGCGCCATTCGCTCAAGCGCGCTTCTTCTTCTGCAGAGAGTTTGCCCTTTGACTTTAAAAGGGAAAGTAATTGTGGGTAGGTTGCCAATGCCTCAAAGTCTACGTTGGCGTCTCTCATAGCGCGTTCGGCTTGTGGAAAGGCGTAGGTAAAGATGGAGACCATCCCGAGTACTTCTGCCCCGATGTTGCGGAGTGCGTCGACGGCCTTAAGGCTACTCCCGCCGGTGGAAACCAAGTCTTCGATTACGACCACGCGTTCGCCTTGGGTTACGCGTCCCTCGACCTGATTTTCTAATCCGTGGTCTTTCGCTTTGGGACGGACGTAGGCAAACGGGAGACGCTCGGCTTGCGCTACGATAGCCCCCATGGGGAGTGCTCCTGTCGCCACGGCTACGATACTTCCGATATCCGAATATTTGCGGGCAAGCACTTTTTGCATTTCCGCACAAATAATTTCCCTAGCTTCGTAGGAAGAAAGCGCTAGCCGGTTATCGCAATAAATGGGTGATAACCAGCCAGAAGCCCATTCAAAAGGGGTCGTATTAGAGAGATGTATAGCCCCGAGCTCGAGTAGAATCTCTAATAAATTGGTGTTCTCCATGTCTTATCCGATAATTTTTGCCTCCGATACCAAGATTAACCTCCTTACGGAGATGCCAGATCCCCCCCTTCAAGGCGAGGCGACTTTTTTTCACAGCTCTCTTGTCGGAGATGAAAGCATGGCAAAGATATTAAACATTCTACTCGATAGCTCTGCGGCGAAAGAGGCGCAGTATATAGCCCCCCGTGATGCCAATATAGCGCCAGTGTCGATCTCCTATATCAAAGAGGCTTTTTTACCCTCCTTTGTGCGTATCAATGCGGCTGGGGGGATTATCGTTTCGCCCGAGGAAAAGTATCTCTTTATCGCCCGCAATAATTACTGGGATCTTCCTAAGGGGAAGCTCGAAGCGGGGGAGACCTTTGTGGAGGCCGCCCTCCGTGAGGTGAGAGAGGAAACGGGAGTGACTGACCTTAACATCGTCGGAGAGGCGACCTCCACGTGGCACATCTACTTTCACCCCACACACGAGCGACCGATGCTTAAAAAGACCCGATGGTTTATCATGCGTGCCGCTTCGGAGGAGAAGCTCACTCCGCAACTCGAGGAGGGGATAAAGGAAGCGCTTTGGCTGCCCTATGAGGACGCTATCGAAGTACTGCCGAATGCTTACCGTTCGATAAGGCAGGTATTTCTCGAAGTAACGGAACATGAACGCCTAATACTATAAGACTATGCGTAAAACTTTGCTACTATCTTTCTTGTTTGCACCCCTTTGCTCGCTTTGGGCGCAAGAGGGGGACTCTATCAGCATTGCTGCCAGTCTATTTTACCGCGCTCGTGGGGAGTTCCATGCGGCGTATCGTCAACCCCTTGGCGATCTTACCCCTGCGCTCTTTATCTCGCAGCGTACTGAGGCGGGACTTTCGCTTCGTTATAAACAAGCGACCTGCTACTTCAATATTCAAGATGGGCGCGTCTGGGGGGCGCGTGCTGTAACTCCCTCGCTGCTTGAGGGGTGGTTCGACTATAAAACGCCTTTTGGGGAACTACGTCTCGGGCGACAGACGATTCAGATCGCCGATGGTTGGCTCTTTATGGCGGGGCGTTATGGGAAAACAGGCTTGTCGCACGACGCACTACGCTACACGCTGGTGCGTCCGAAGTTTGACCTTTTGGCCTATGGAATGGCAAATGCGAGTTCGGAAAAAGACCCGCCCTATCAGCGAGACAAGCCCCACAACTACAAGTATATGGGGTTACTTCGTGCTCGTCTCTTACAGTCTTTTGGTTTTATGGGTGTCGTAGACGTAGCGCAAGATTTGAAACAAGCCAAGCGTCACTATCCCCGCCTTACCGTAGGGCTCTTTGTTGAGAAACTCCCGACGGAACTTCTCTCTCTCAAAGCTGAGGCATATTACCAGACGGGCGAGGCTTACCAAGTCAAGAACGACGATGGGACGAAGTTCGCCGTTTCAGCCTTCTCGTTACACTCTAAGCTTCTTGTTCGTACGAAGTTCCCCTTTGGTGTGGGGGTAGATTGGGTCTCGGGCGATGAAGATGATGACGCCGCGAATGGAACGCAACACCACTTTGATCGTCTCTCGGGGTCAGGACATGGTTTCTTTGGTTGGATGGACTATTTTTCCCTTTCCCTTAGCGAGGTGCAAGGTCGTGGTTTGCGAGACTATTCTCTCTGGCTCTATACGCCGCGCGTGAAGGGACATGCCGCCGAGTGTGCGCTACACACTTTTCAGCAAGATAAGGGGAAGTCGCCTATCCTCGGCTATGAGTTTGATGTGAAGTACTCTTTTACCCCCACCAAAGACATACGTTTAGAGGCGGTTTGTGGGGGGGTCTACGCCGCTTCGGCTTACAAGGAACAAGTAGCGCCAACGGAGGGTAAAACGGGCTATTTTGTGACGTTCTGCGTGCAGTATGCCCCCCGCTTTTTACATACGTTACCGAGTCATTAAACTATAATACGCCTTGGGGCGTTCTATTAGGGTAAATCAATTAGGAGATATTTTTGATGGCAGAGCATGTGCGTTTACTGATTATCGGTTCGGGCCCCGCTGGGTACACCGCGGCTATTTATGGGGCGCGTGCCAATCTTTCCCCCGTTCTCTATGCGGGGCTTACGCTTGGAGGGCAGCTTACGCAGACAACCGAGATAGAGAACTTCCCTGGCTACCCGCAGGGGACTACGGGGCAGAGTCTCATGGACGACCTTCGTGCGCAAGCCGAGCGTCTTGGGGCAGACCACCGCAACGGGGTGGTCGTAAAGGCCGACTTGACCGATACGCGTCGCGTGGTGACCCTCGACGACGGCAAGGAGATTGAGGCTGACGCCGTGATTATTGCCACGGGGGCTGAGGCTAAGTATTTGGGGCTACCCTCCGAACAGAAGTTCCGTCAGTTGGGCGGGGTTTCTGCTTGCGCGACGTGTGATGGGTTCTTTTACCGAAATAAGGTCGTTGCTGTGGTCGGTGGCGGCGATACGGCGGGAGAGGAAGCTACCTATCTAGCCTCCATTTGCGAAAAGGTTTATCTCATTGTGCGTAAGCCGGCTATGAGAGCTTCGAAGGCGATGGTAGACCGTGTGAACAATACCCCGAACCTCGAGGTACTTTACAACACGGTGACCGACGAAGTCTTGGGCGACGACAACGGGGTGACCGGTGTACGGGTGCTTAACACCGAGAAGAATGAGAAGCGCGAGATACCGATCCATGGCTTCTTCCTTGCGATTGGTCATAAGCCCAATTCTGACGTCTTTAAGCACCAGATTAACGTAGACGAACAGGGGTATATCAAAACCGAGCCAGGTACGCCTAAAACGAACGTTGCGGGGGTATTTGCTGCGGGTGACGTACAAGACCCACACTATCGCCAAGCTATCACGGCAGCTGCTTCGGGCTGCAAGGCGGCTCTGGATGCGGAGCGTTTCCTTGGAACGCGCAAGTTCTAGTAGCGAAATAGGTCGTTTTTTTGGTTAGAGAGAGGCGCTTCCCATTAGCGGGAAGCGCCTCTTTTTTTGGGATGAGTTTATCTGTGAGTTGTAATAGGGATTTTTGCACCAGCTTGGGGTAAATTAGAGAGAGTGTTTCCCCCCCCCTCTCTTATTTGAATTTATTCTTACCTTTGCCCCGCGAGTGCAAAGAGGGGCAGCAAGGCTAGCCTCTGTGCGCTGGTAGATTTATAACTAAAAAAGTAAAAGTTCCGATGAAGACACTCACACGTGTAGCGCTCGTAGCAGGCGCAATTGCTACGCTCTCTCTCAGCTTGACATTTACCAGCTGCAAGAAGGACGAAAAGAAGGAAAACAACGAGGCAAAGACAGAAGCTTTCGGGCAGTTCAATCCCACTTCCATAGAGCTGACAGGAGCGACCCCGACGTTTAAGCTCGTTTATGGCGAAAATGCTGCCAATATCGAGTCAATGACCGCTTTCCTGAAGGGGATGCTTGGCGACGAAGCTTACAATGCTGCCAAAGAAAAGATTGAAGCAGGGCTTAAGAACTTGGATAAGTTTAACCTGAAAGAAGCGCTTTACGACTTCAAGGCAGATGGTAAGTTTGAGGCTACTATGAGCAAAACAGTTAAGGTAGAGGGCACTTACACGAAGAAGGATGCTGATATCACTGTTAAGGCAACGCTTCCTACATTCAATGCAATGCAAGCAATATATGCTTTCGCTTTGGCTAATGAAATGAACATGAAGGTGAATGGCGACAATGTCGAGTATGACGTGCCTGCTCCGATGGCGTCGATCGAAACCCTTTTGGGGCTGTTAGGTTTGACGCCGGAGCAGCTTGCAGCTCTCAAGGCAAAGGAGGCGGAGTTTGCTAACGCGAAGCTCCACAACATCCTTACGAAGAAGAAGTAACCCCTCACAGCCCTAAGCGTTGCTAAGGTAAAAGCCATGACACGGGACGAGATTATCGCCAAACTCTTGAGCGAATGCCCTTCGCTTACCGAGGCTGAGCGTACGCGGGCACAGAGCCCCTTTGACGAACTCTATATCGGCGAGTGCATCCGGAGGCGGCAACGCCTCCTCCGCGCCTCGCGGTTGGCTATGGTCTTCTGGCTGTTACTCAATCTAGCGACCTTGCTTGTCCTCTTGTTTGTCGATACTAACAGGGACTATGTGCTAATCCTTGGGATTGCGCTCCTTGTGCTTTTCCTCTTGTCGCTGGCGTGGGTGCGCGCCGCGTTTGTCAACCACGGACGCAATATCGCCATCCTACGTGTGATACGCGCCATCCAAACGGAACAAGACAAGAAGCAGCAAGAGTCACTCATCGTAAATTAGGGCTGTAATAAATTAGCCAATACGCTACAAGAAAGGGAACGCCTCGAGCGTTCCTTTTTTGTTTCTATCTGTGTGGGCGTGTGTCAAAACAGACGCATCGCGTCCGTACAACAAGAGAGCTTGCCTATTGTTGATAATCATCGGCGTTTTGTAGGGGCACAACGCGATGCGCCCGCCCTATCGGTAGATACATCTTAACATACTGTCGCTTAGCCATAACTGACCATGCCACGCATTGCGGTATTCGCCGGCACCTTTGACCCCTTTACCCTTGGGCATCAAGACATCGCCCTACGGGGGCTTGCGCTTTATGACAAGCTTGTTATCGCCATCGGTCTCAACGCGCTTAAACGCCCCTTCTTTTCTACCGAGAACCGCCTTGCGATGATCCGAGACGCCTTTCCCAACGACCCCCGAGTGGAAGTCACCGCGTTTGACGGACTGACGACCGACCTCTGTCATCGCCTCGGTGCTGCCTTTCTCTTGCGCGGGTTACGCTCGGCAACCGATTTCGACTATGAGCGCACGATAGCCCAAGCCAACACGATGATTGCCCCCGATGTGGAAACGGTCTTCTTGATGAGTCGCCCCGAGCACGGGGCGATCACCTCTACGGTAGTGCGCGACCTTCTGGCGCATGGGCATGAGGTGGGGGCATTTTTGCCCGCTGGGGTCGATGTTACGCGTTATTTACCTCACTAGCCCCATGTCAAGGCTTCGGGCATGGGGAGGAGGCTGCTTATGGTGCGCCTTCCTACTGCTTTGCGCTGTTCAGAAGGTGGTAAGCAAAAAGGTGGTAGTCTATGGATGTGAACCGACGTATGCGGGGCGCTCCGTAGAGTTCTTTACCCGTACCGACTACATCACGCAACAGCGGGAGGTCTTGGCGTCGGTGTCTGTGGCACAAGACGGTAAGTTTGAGGTCGAGTTACCGCTCTTTGAGACACAGCTCGTGATGGTCGATCTCGGCATTTACTCCTGTTACATGTATATGGAGCCGGGACAGCGCTATCGGGTCGCCTTCCCGCCGCTGCGCGATAAGACGGAAAGCGAACGCCTGAACCCTTACTTCGACCCTGTGGTACTCCAGATGCGCGACCTAGACGGCGACGGGCGTGCCACCAATGACCTTATTGCGCGCCTCGATGCACACATCGATTCTCTTGCGGCACAAACGTTGCCCAACCTTGCTAACAGGGACTCCACGGCACAGGCAAAGCGGCTTATTGCACAGTTGGAACAGTACCCCCTTCCCCCCGACAACCTCTTTGCCCAACAATACAAGACCTATCGCATCGGGATGATGGCGTACATGACCGAGGCGCAGCGCGTGCAGGCTCTCTCCAAGACCTACTTTCAGCACCGCCCTGTCTTGCCCCGCAACCCCGCCTATATGGAGCTCTTTAACATCGTCTATGATAAGTACCTCGTGTACCACGGACGCACCGAGGACGGACAGCAGATCTACCAAGCTATCTCCAAAGACCGGCGCTATACGGCGCTCAGTAATATCCTCCGCCAGAACGACCACCTTGAGAACGATTCGCTCCGCGAGCTTGTGATACTCAAGGGGCTCTTTGACGAGTTCTATGCGGCGAACTTCTCGCGCAATGCCTTGTTTGCTATCCTTGATTCGGTTTATAACACGACCCCGATAGCTGAGCACGCCAACATTGCCCAGCAGATTCGTGAGCGGATCTCGAAGCTCTTGCCGGGCTTCATCCCCCATGCTTTTACACTCAGCGACGCAATGGGCAAAAAAGTGAGTTTAAAGGACTTTAGAGGCTCGTTAGTCATTCTTTCGTTCTGTACTACCACCTCGTATAGTTGTCTGCAAGATTTTGAGCTTCTACGTCGTTTTTACGAACGTTATGGGGAGCATCTACAAATCGTCTGTGTGTGTGCCGACCAAGACGCTGCCTCGATGTGTCGCTTTGTGGAAGCAACTCGCTACCCATGGACGTTCCTACACTATGGTGATGCGCCGCAATTGATTGTCGATTATGACATCCGTACCTACCCGACCTACTTTTTGCTAGATACCGATGGGCGCATCCTCCTCTCGCCCGCCCCCGGACCGCAGGAGAACCTTGAGCGCATCCTCATTGACCATTTCCGTCGGCGTGGTTGGACGCCACGCCTCGAGGGGCAGCCCGCACGCCCTCGGGATGGCGCAAGACCGCAGTAGGAGGGGAACGGTACGATTATACCCGATCGGGTATAACGTCTTATCTTTGTGTACTAAATAGACGGTGCGCTATCCTTCGGAGTATAGGCTTTGACGTCGACAACACGCTTTTTGCCCAACATTCGTGGTATTTTCGCAATGCCTTGGTGCGAGCCAATTACCGAAACTGGCAAAAGGGAATTGAGCCAGATGAGCGCTTCCTCATTCGGTTCTTTAGAAATTTACTCTTAGGAGAGAACCACGAGTTGAAGAATTGGTAGATGATTGTGCTCCCTCCTCCGGAATGGGAATTAGTACGCGCTACGTACGCGCCAAGTACCCGCCAAGTACCCGACAAGCTCGGCAGAAATACCGATTGACGGCAAAGGGCTTAATTATTTACAATTCGTTGCCACAGTAAATTCGTGCTTAACCTTCCCCTCTCCACTCGCTATCTACTTCCCGATACAGAACTTCCCAAAGATGGTCTTGAGAACCTCGGCAGGAGCGATCTCGCCCGTGATGCTCGCTAGGTGGGCGTTGATTTGCCGTAGGTGATGGGCTAGCAAGTCGGGGGTTAACCCTTGCACAATCGCTGTCTCCAAGAGCTGTATCTCTTCTTCGGCGGCTAGCAGGGCACGATAGTGCCGCTCGTGGGTGATAACAAAACCTGTGGCGGTCGGGAGATACGCCGCGACATGGTCTTCTAACCACGCCCATACTTCCGCCTCTCCTAAGCCAGTGCCTGCTCCCCAAAGCACGATCGATGTGTTGGGATAGCTCCCTGTCACGCGCATCAATAACGCGTCGCGTTCCGCCGCTGACAATAAATCCGCCTTGGTTAAAAGGAGTAAGGGGACGGCATTAGGTGCTAAATGAGCGAGAAGCGTGTCAATTTCTTTCCAATCAGTATGCTCTCGCAAGACTACTGCGTCGACGAGTAAAAAAGAGAATATGCCGCTTTGTAGGCGATTTAGAGCGCGTTCGATACCGAGTCGCTCGATCGGGTCTTCTGTTTCGCGCAACCCTGCCGTGTCGGTAAAGCGGATGGTGATGCCCTTGAGCTGTAGTTCGCCCTCTATCGTGTCGCGCGTCGTGCCGGGAATGTCTGAGACGATGGCGCGTTCCTCGCGCAAGAGTGCGTTAAGCAACGTGCTTTTCCCAGCGTTGGGCGCGCCGGCAATCGTAACCGAAAGACCTTGGCGGATGGCATTGCCCTGACGGAAGGTACCACGCAGTGCCGCTATTTCGGTGTGTAATCTTGCCGCAAGTTCGCTGAGTTGGGTACGGGGGACGAACTCGACGTCTTGGTCAGAAAAGTCAATTTCTAGTTCCACAAGCGCGGTAAGCTCTAGGAGTTGGGCACGGAGTGTCTCTATTTGGGCAGAAAGCGCCCCTGAGAGTTGTTGGAGCGCTAATCGATGTTGGTGCTCGTTGCGCGAATGGATGAGTTCGCCCACAGCCTCGGCTTGTGAAAGATCTAATTTGCCGTTGCTGTAGGCGCGGTAGGTAAACTCGCCAGGTTGCGCAGGGGTCGCCCCTGCGTCTATTAGCGCGCGGATAAGGGTTTGCACGATATAGGGCGAGCCGTGACAGGTTATCTCTGCCATCGCTTCGCCCGTGTAGGAGTGTGGGGCGGAGAATAGGGTGACAATCACTTGGTCAAGCGAGTGCCCCGCCACTACCCAATCGCCGAAAAGTGCGCGTCGAGAGGGGAGTTTTTCCAAAGGACGTTTGGGTGAAAAGAACTGACTGACAAGGGGGTGTGCCCTATCGCCCGACAGACGTATAAGGGCGATAGCAGCAAGATTTTCGCCGGTGGCGAGGGCGACGATGGTTGACATGGCGTGGTGTGATCAACAGGTGGTTTGTAGCGCGTCGGGTGTCCCACTATGGAAAAAAAAGTAAATTTGCGTGGAAAACATCCGCGCGCATGAGCGCAAACTTATAACGCAAAGGTAAGGAAATGAAGGCGGCAATATTGGCAGTTCTTTCTATCACGGCAGCAATACTCTTGTACCTCCTCGTGACGAGCATTATGGAACCGATTAACTTTCAGCACGATAAGGAGGTGCGCTACAATGCCACGATTGCGCGACTGAAAGACATCCGCACGGCGCAGGTCGCTTACCGTTCGGAACATCACCGCTATACCTCGAGTTTTGACACGCTGATTAGCTTCCTTAAGAATGACTCGTTCCGCGTGGTACGGCAAATCGGGTCGTTGGACGACTCTGCGGCGGTAGCCGAAGGGCGTGTCTTCCGCGACACCATCTCGGTGTGTGTGCGCGACTCCCTCTTTAAGCGAGGGGGCTTTATCATTGACTCTCTCTGCTTTGTGCCTTATACTCACGGCGCAAAGTTTGAAATGGCGGCAGGGGAGTTACAGACCGGCTCGAAGGTCATCGTCCAAGTTTTCGAAGCGAGTGTCCTTAACAAGGTGCTTTTGAACGGACTTGACCACCAAGAGATTGTAAACCTTGACGACGTTGCCAAGCAGCTCAACCGTTTCCCAGGCTTAAAGGTCGGCTCGCTTACGGAGGCAACCAATAACGCCGGTAACTGGGAGTAGACCCCGTGGCTTCGCTCCCGCGTCTTTTGCTGTGCCGCGTACCTTCCCCCGATGCGTCACGCCGCTCTCTTTGACGAGACGTTCGATCCTGGGCAGGCGAGTTCTTACGACCTGCTATTAGCCCCCCACCGCCACGGCATCGACGTGGCGGTGCACGATGGCTTACGCAATCAGTTTATCGTTTATTTTGAGCACCGTTACCCCGTTGCCGAAGACGCGGAGTGGCGCGATGCGCTTGACGCCTTGCTTGCGTCACAGCCGTGGTTGGCGGCTCAGTTCCGGTCAGTGAAGGTCGGTTGGCGTGGGCGTTGTTACACGCTCTTACCTAAGGAGTTCTTTATACCCGCCGAGGCAAAGCTGTTGCTCAACCGGTTGTCTAGGGTTGGGGAGTATGATGCCCTCTATTACAACCGCGTGACAGACGATATCTTTCTTCTTTTTGCCATCCCGAGCGAGTTGATTAACGCCCTCATCCGCACCTTTTCCCACTTTACAGTGCTCCATCAAGAGACCACCTTGCTGCGACTCGGGCTGCAACAATTCCGGCGTGTTACGTGTGCCGTCATGCACCTTTCGCAAGAGTATGCCACGGCTTCCCTATTTCAGTCAGGACGCTTGCTCAAACACACGCCTTTTGACGCACTGATGCCGGCAGACGTACTCTATTACGTAGCCGCTTTTCTGAACCCCATCCAAGAGGCGTTTGTCAAGCCCAAGAAAGGGCGTAAAGGGATGGTAGCAGCTACTTACAAGCTCGTCGGGCAAGGCTTGCTCTTAGAGTCGCTCCCTGCCAAAGAAGAACACTGGCTTCTGAGTACTGCCGTAGCGCCACTCCTCGAAGAGTATTATTCGCGTTACGAGCATGCGCTCCTCCCCCCAGGACACAGCTTTGCCTACAGTCTTGAGCCTTATCGCGAGTCTGCCGCTGGGTTGTTTAGCCTTGTCTTAGGCTCGTAAAAACGGGAGGGGGCAAAACGTCTATTCTCTCTTTCGTAGGAACGCAACCTGCTGCTCTCGCCTCATACTCGTTTGATAGTCAATCGGGACTCGTCTGCAGACGCAATGCGATGCGTCTACAAAAGCCCGTCGAAGCAAGCTTTGCCCGACCGCTACCCAAGCGTAGAGGTCGGTTTTCTCTTTTTCTCTTTTTTCTATTCCTCCTCCCGATGGTTGGGAATGCGCAGCGTGATACGACCATTGAGATACCGATGGTCGCTGTCCGCGGAGTGCGTACGGCGACCGTCGGGCGTCGTTTGGATAGTGCCACGCTTCAAGCCTTTTCGTCTCGTAACGTTGCCGAGGCGCTCCGCTTTCTTGCAGGTGTGCAGGTAAAGGACTATGGCGGTATCGGGGGGCTCAAAACAGTAAACATCCGCGCGATGGGGAGCGCGCACCTTGGCGTAAGCCTTGACGGCGTACCGCTGCTCCGTACGCAAAATGGCGTGATTGACCTCGGGCGCGTCTCGCTTGACAACCTTGAGCAAGTAACCCTCTCGACAGATGGAAACCCCGCCGTATGGAGCTCGGCGCGTGAGGGGAGTCTGGGGGCACAGATTTATTTACAGACAGCTATTCCTCGCCTTCAACACCAAAAGCGATATCTTTTACAGATAAGGGGTGTCTCCGGAGAATTTGGGCTGTTAGAACCGCAAATAAGATACTTAGGCAAACTGGGGCAGCATGCGCGTTTTTCCGTTAGTGGTACTTTGACCGAGGCTCACGGACGTTATCCCTTTCGTTACGTGGGTTACAATGCACAGGGAAAGAAGGTCTATGATACGACGGCGATCCGTCAAAACGGCGACGTACATCGTTGGCGTATCGAGAGCGTAGGGGAAGGCGAGTGGTCGTTTGGCGAGTGGCGAGTGCGTCTCTCTACAGACCACACAGAGCAGGGTTTACCGGGGGCGATCGTTAGCAATGTTTGGCGGCGCGGCGAGCGCTTGGAAACGCACGACACCTTCCTACAGGGGAGCGTGCTATGTTACGCTACGTCGTGCTACGCTACGCGTCTTGTGGGGAAGGTCGCTTACACCACGACGCGTTACCGGCAGTTAGATCCGCTGTCACTACACGAGGAGCTGCGCTATTTCGAACGCTCGGCTTACCTCTCGTGGCAACATCGTTATCGAGCGCCGCGCGATTGGGAGGTTACCCTTGCATATGACCTTGAGTGGGCAGGGCTGCGTGCCGAAGACCCCTCGCGAGCGCAGACGCCCCTTACGCCCCCCGAGCCCTCGCGTGCACTTCATTACTTTGCGACGCGTCTGGGGTGGACTCCTTTGGTTTTTGATTTTCAAGCCGCTTGTCATATCGTGGTAGGGCAGGAGCTGGGGGCGCGCCTGCTCCCCAGCTTATGGGTGCGTTACGCGCCTCTCGCCCCCTTTATGCTCTATGCATATGCGCGGCGTTCGTTGCGCACACCCTCGTTTAACGAGCTTTATTATACGGGGTGGGGGAGTGCCCATTTACAGCCCGAGCGGGCGCAGCAATATACCCTCGGGGCGCAATGGCGACGTGCGTGGCTGGAGCTCCGAAGCGAGGCGTATTATGCCGAAGTCAGTGACAAGATTATTGCGCTGCCCGCTGGTAGTCAGTTTCGTTGGCGGACGTTCAATCTAGGGAAGAGTCATCTTTGGGGGACGGAAAATGCGTGTGTAGTGCACTATGGCTTGGCTACCGCGGGGAGGCTGACCCTCCGCTTGCAATACACTTATTCGCGCGCTATCGATGTGTCGAACCCGAAGGATAGCTATTACCGCCATCAGATCCCCTACATCCCGCGTCACAGTGGCGCGTTGACCCTGAGCTATGTTTGGCGGGGGCTCAGTTTGCACTGCAATAGTGTTTACACGGGCGAGCGTTACCACCAAGCCGAGAACACGGTTTATAATTACGAACCGCCGTGGTCGACGACCGACCTACGCCTCTGCTATCGATTTCCTATTTTTGCGACTACGACCGAGGTACGGCTCGATGTGAATAACCTCTGTGATCGACCCTATGCCGTGGTATTAAACTATCCGATGCCGGGGCGTAATTTCCGCCTAGGCGTTGCTGTAACACTGTAATGTGATGCGACAAAACGTTTTATTGTTTTTACTTCTTGCTATGGCGTTGCTGTGGCTAAGCGGTTGTCAAAAAGACGAACAGCGTACCTCGGAGGTGCAGCCCCCCGCGGCTACGTCCAAAGTGCGTGGTTTTTACTTGTTAAATCAAGGGGCTTGGGGGACGAACAAGGCGTCGTTAGACTATTACGATGCTGTGGCAGGTATCTACATCCGCGACGTGTATGCGACGAACAATCCCGAGCAAGTCAAGGCGCTGGGTGACGTGGGGAATGACCTGCAGGTTTATGGGTCGAAACTCTATGCGGTACTCAATGGTTCGAACAAGGTTGAGGTGATAGACCTTGCGACGACGCACAGTCTCGGTAAGGTGGATATTGCGAGTCCGCGCAACATTCGTTTTGCAGGAGGACGGGGGTATGTGACGAGCTATGTTGCCGCGCGGGGCGCTACGGGCGAGGTCGTTGCGATAGATACTGCGGATTTTACCCCACAGTGGCGTGTCCCCGTAGGGCGAGAGCCGGAAGAATTGGCAGTAATCGATGCGCGCCTCTATGTGGCGAACTCGGGTGGCTTTAAGAAGCCCGACTATGAGCGGACGCTTTCGGTGATCCCCATTGCTGAGCAGCGTGTTGCGGCGACCATCGATGTAGGGATAAACCTTGAGCTCGTGCGGGTCGACGCACACGGGCAACTCTGGGTTACGGCACGGGGCAATTATGCCGAGGTGTCATCTTCGCTATATTGCCTTACGAAGAATCCTTCAACGGGGCAATATGAGGTGGCAAAGGATATGCGCCTCCCCTGTACGCGCTTTGACATTCGTGGTGATTCGCTTGTTTACTACAGCACGGTCTATGACGCGGCGGGAAACTCCTCGAGCCGCTTTGGGGTGGTCAATGTCCGGACGCGCGAGGCGCTGTCAGGGCAGTGGATTACCGATGGCACTGAGACCGAGATCCGTACCCCTTATAACGTCTTCTTTCAGCCCCAAGGGGGGAATATCTATGTGTTAGATGCCAAGGACTTTAAGTCGAGTGGTGAGGTGTTTGCTTACAGTTACGACGGGCGTCGTCTTTGGCACTACACGACGGGCGACATCCCAGCGTGTATCGCGTTTGTGGGGAAGTAGGGGGGAAAGGTGGGGATGGAGTATATCGACTTTAAGAAACTAGTAGATGCTTTGCTCATCAGGTCTAGAGAGACAGAGTGGCTAGAGTTTAAGCACAATTTTCATTCAAAGGAAGAAATCGGCGAAAGAATCTCAGCCTTGTCGAATAGTGCGTATTTGAGTAACATGTCTTTTGCCTACATGGTTTTTGGTGTAGACGATGCAACCCACGAAGTGATTGGTACAGACCTGTATGGAAAGCGTAAGATGGTGGGGAACGAGGAGTTAGAATCGTGGCTTTTTACTCGCTTGGACCCTCGTATTGACTTTGAGATTATTGACGATTTTGACTATGAGGACAAGGGACATGTCTGTATTTTTAAGATCCCTGCTACGGTGAATCGTCCTGTGCGGTTCTTGCATGAGGCATATATTCGCGTAGGGTCAATCACACGTAAGTTAAAAGATTTTCCAAAGAAAGAAGCCAAGATATGGAAAGGGGGACAAAAGCCCTTAGAAAAGATTATACTGAAAAAAGGGTTGTCTACCCAAGAGGTCTTCTCCTATCTCAGCACGGAGACATATTTCGATATGATGCACCTCCCGTTCCCTCAAGATGCTAACGGAATTTTAGATAGATTCTTGTCAGAGAAGTTGATTCTCTCAGATGCGGAAGGGTACAGCATTACGGAGCTGGGGGCTATTTTGTTTGCAAAACGTTTTTCTGATTTTGATGGATTAACACGCAAACTCGTGCGAGTCATTGTCTACAAAGGTAAGGGTAAGGTTGAGACCATTCGAGAACAGGGTTTTGACAAAGGCTATGCACTCAGCTTTGTGGAGATGGGGGCATGGATCAATAGCCAACTTCCTGCCAATGAGGAAATAGGACAAGCGCTCAGAAAAGAAGTACGTATGTATCCAGAAATCGCGATTCGCGAGTTGATGGCTAATATGATTATACACCAAGACTTTGCAGAACAAGGATTCCCGATGGTGGAAATATACGCGGATCGTATTGAGTTCTCTAATCCTGGGCAGCCACTGATCAGTACAGAGCGTTTTATTGATGAGTATCAATCGCGAAATGATTCATTGGCAGACATCATGCGTAGAATGGGAATCTGCGAAGAGAAAGGGAGTGGAATGGATAAAACAATATCGCAAGTGGAGTTATATCAATTACCTCCAGTGCGTTTTCAAGTTCAGGAGACGCGAACGACGGCGACGCTGTTCTCTTATCGTAAATTTGTAGATCTCGATAAGAAGGAGAGGGTACGAGCGTGTTACCAGCATGCCTGTCTGCGATACGTTTCTAACGAGAGTATGACCAATCAGTCGCTTCGTATCCGTTTGGGAATTGAGGATAAGAATTATCCAATGGCTTCGCGAATTATCAAAGAGACGCTAGAGGCAAAACTGATAAAAGAACAGAATGTAGAGGGGAGTAACCGACACAGTTACATCCCTTATTGGGCTTAAGAGTCCCTCTATTCTCCATGTAACTACCATGTAACTGAGCGTGGTAAAATCGCGCACCGCTTTTCCTACAAGCCTGATAGAATCAGAGGTAGGGTATGTAACCACCATGTAACTGTCATGTAACTGAGCGTGGTAAAATCGCGCACCGCTTTTCCTA
>CALHZE010000216.1 GCA_938040915.1 uncultured Bacteroidia bacterium
GCCCTTGTCGCAAGACGGCGAATGGTAGGAAATGATACTGTCCTACAAAAGACGAGAAGTTGAGAATGCATGAGTTACGGAAGATTTTTACATAGTTCGTAACTAACTGGCATGTCGTTTTGTGTTCTTTTTACTATCTTTCGTATATAAATACAGTCTCCAATCTCAACCGTGTTATTTGAAAGATGGGAAATGTCGTTGCGCAAGAAGCGTCTGGTGGTCTTGTAGGGCAAGACCTAGGGACGTTGTTACACAAAGCACTAGACAGATACTGGGATCTCGTCGCATACTCTACTCATGCCGGAGAGCACATGTACTATCGAGATATTGCGGCAAGTGTCATACAGCTCCACGAGCTGTTACGACAGGCGGGGATTGCGCCGGGCGACAAGGTGGCTTTGCTCGGGCGCAATTCCCCCCAGTGGGCAACTGTGTATATCGCGGTGGTCTCTTACGGGGCGATCGTCGTCCCTATTTCTCATCATTTGCGCCCGAAGTTGGTGTACCGCCTCTTGCAGCATTCGGGGGCGCGAGCGCTCTTCCTTTGCGACCACATTTGGGAGGAGCTCAATGAGTTTTATCTCTCTTACTTGCAGCTGATCGTCGGTTTCCACTCGTGGGAGGTCTTTCTCTGTAAGCGCGAGTGTCTGAAGTCGTGGCATTTTGTGCCGCCGACCCTTGCCACGACCCATAAGAAGGAGCTCTTGAAACGTCTGAGCCATTGTGCGCCCCATCACCCCGACGACCCTGTGGTATTGATCTATACGGCCGGAACGACAGGTCTCCCAAAAGGAGTCTTGTTGCCGGCACGGAGTCTGCTCTCTAATCTCTGTTATGCGGAGCGTGTGGTGCCGCTTGCCCCGCGCGATGCGGTAGTCTCTTATCTCCCGTTCTCTCATATCTATGGGCAGGTTTTTGACTTCTTGTATGGTTTTGTCTCAGGGGCTCACTTACACATTCTTTCGAGTGCACCGAGTTTGCGGCGGATGGCAGCTGCCTTTCGGCGCTATCATCCGAAATTGATATTGTTGTTCCCTGCTCTTTTTGCGCGTATCGTCAAGGAGATTCTCCCCACGTGGTGGAGTAAAGGGTGGGTGCTGTCGCTGCTCTCTACGTCGCTAGTAGGGGTGGGGCTACAGCTCTTTTTTCGGAGGCGTTTGGAACGTTTTTTTGGCGACAACTTCATCTCGGTAGTGGTGGGGGGATCGCATTTTAATCCGCAAATAGAGGAATTTTTACGGACTATCCATTTCCGTTACTCAATGGGTTATGGGCTTACGGAAAGTGGCTCTTTGGTGTCTTACAAGGCGCCGAATGTGGGGCTTTCGTTGTCAGTTGGTCAGGTCGTTGATGGGGTAGAGTTAGCGATTCGGAATTGTGATACCAATGGTGTGGGAAACATCTATATCAGGGGCGAGAACTTGATGTTGGGGTATCATACGCCGCTGGAGAAGGAGTATATTTCCGTCGATGGGCAGGGATGGTTTGACACAGGCGACCTTGGCTATTTAGACAAAAACCACTACCTTTACGTTAAGGGACGGAGTGCCAATGCCCTACCATTAGAGGGTGGGCGGCGTGCTTGTCCTGAGGAGTTAGAGAGCTTGATGAACACGATGCCTTACGTGCAAGAGTCTCTTTTGGTCGAACGGCAAGGAGAGCTCGTGATGTTAGTGCAGCCCTTGTGGTTAGAGGGGCGGCATCACCGTCTTTCGGAGGCGCAGCTCTTTTGGGAGATGGAGCGCAACCGAGATCGGCTAAATCGGCATGTCGGGGCAGAAGTGCGCGTGGCTCGTGTGGAGTTGCAGTATGACTCGTTTGAGATGACGGCTAAGCAGAGTGTGCGGCGTCAGTCTTACTTAGACGCGTCGCTTGAGTAGGAGTCGTGTGTAGAGAGAGAAGGGGGGCGCGACACGAGCTCGGATGAAGAGAGATTTAATCGTTAACTTGTACAGAGAAATGAGAATAGGGAAAAAATTGTTATTGATGCTCTGCGCCTCTAGTCTGTGTGCTGGGGTTGCGTATGGGCAAGCACCGACGTTGGGACCGGGGGAAGGTAATGATGCTTATTACCCATCTCCTTCAAACGATGGGTATCAGCGTGTAGATAAGATTACAACAGACCCGAATATCGTGTATATGACTCTCGGTCAGAAGAGTACGTTCTGGGTTGTTGCTAATTACACTGAAAACCCAACCGTTGATCACAATAATGTGAACCTTACCGGTCTGGCGGCGAAATGGAAGTGGGAGTTTCATGATGCGGTGAATACAGGCGCAAAGTTTGAGTTTGCCAATTCGTATACAGGTGGGACAGTAACTGCTGGGTTGAATAAAATGACGATTCAAACTAAAGCTCCTGCGGCTGTCGGGGATGAAGCTATTGTGATGGTGACAGAAGAGGGGACGTGTACCGGTGGCGCATCTTCTAACTTTAAGATAGTGCTTACAGGAAAGCCATCTCTTAAAATAACGGCAGCTACTGTCGATGGCACTATCAATGGGGTAGAGAAAGATGTTACAACAGGAATGGGTATTCACACTCAAATTGAAAACTCTAAGGGGTTCGAAATTGAAACGTGTGATGCTGCGACTGTGCAGGGTAAGACACTTGCTATTACAGTGGCGTCTGTAGAGCAAGGAGCACCCGCTGCGCTTCAAAAATATGCGTTCTCTATTAAGGAATCGGAGTATCGTCATACTAAGGGCGTTACTACTCAAGTGGCTCCAACTAACGTTTCCGATAAAATAGATCACACGACTGCTGTGGGAGGTATGGCGGCTGTTGCTACAGGTGGTACTACCTTCAATATCACGCTTCCTACCCCAATCACGCTTGCTCCCACAGAAGATTACGTGGATTATGTGTATTACCTCAGTAATTCTTTGAACTCGACAGATCCTGCCAAGCAGGGGGTCGTTTCTGCAATATCGCAACGTTCTGAGATCGTAACTCCAGGAACTGCTCCGAATTATGCAGATCACACGTTCTACCCTTATACGAAAACGGATGGGTATTATGTCCGAGTACGAGTGAAAGCAACTCCTGCTACTGGTCCTGTTTACTTCATACCCTATATCAACTAGTTTAGCTTTTACGGGACGTGTGGTTGTCACTTTGGCGGCAGCCACACGCTCCCTTTTGTCTATCTTTGTGCACTAGACGCCTGTGTTAAGACAATCGATGACACTAACCAACCCACTCAGAATACTAGCGAACCGTGTGCTCGCACGGGCGAGTTGGCTATTGTTATGCTTACTACTCTTGCCGCTTGTCTCAGAGGCAAAGTCTGCCCCGCGGCAGCGACGATTGCCCCGTTTCGAAGCGCCGAAGGCGGGCGCGCCCCAAGAGAAGCTCCCGAGTGTCTGCTATGGCGACTCGCTCAAGTATGGCGTCAGGGGCGACAACGGTCATTCTCTTTTTTTGTGGTCGGTGTATACCTTTCTCTCCAACGGGACGCGTGTGGATGTGCGCCTAGAGGATGTCGCCGAGCTTAACCCACGAGGCGATAGCGTGACTATCAAGTGGCGCGACCGAAACGACGCTAATATCGGGGGCATTTACACTATCGAGATTATGGAACGCTCGGCGTGTGGTTTTGGGCTTCCGTATAAGACAGACGTGCTGGTGAACACCTCTGACATGGTGAGACCACGCGAGGTCGTCGAGTTTTGTGACAACCAAGATTCGTGTCTTATTGACCTCTCTACCCTCCCCTCCTTTAATAACTCTACCCGCCTCTATCTCCACCCCTCTACGACTCCTCTCCCCTCCCCTACCTTTTATGTCAACGATACTATCACGCGACGCGTGCGTTACTATACCTCAGATTATGCGTGTGCCTTTGGTGCGGTGAAGGCCGTCGCAAAGCCAGCACCTAAGTTTGACCTCGGGCGCGACACCGTGCTCAAGGAGAACGAAGATCTCTTTATTGATGTCTATAATGCCCATTATGCCCGCTATGATTGGGAGACTGATAACCAGAACACGGAGTGGTGGGCGATGGTTTCTCCCTACACCTCGTCGATTACGGTGAGAGGGTACGAGGGCGATCAGCATATCCGTCTCACCGTGACGTCGGAAAATGGGTGTGCCGTCACCGACTCTATTCAGATACGGGCGGTCAGCGAGACGCTACTTCGCATCCCAGCGGCTTTTACCCCCAATGGTGATGGCATTAACGACACGTGGGTGTTGGCTCTTGACCCCAACGTCCGTTTTCCCTCGTCTATCCCCGAGGTGTTGGAAGTGCGGATCTATGACCGTACGGGGTCGCTCGTCTGGTACTCTAACGATGACTACGAACCGTGGAACGGGATCGATATGTATGGGCGAGCTCTCCCTGTAGACTCTTACCATTACGAGGTTATCTACATAGAGGATAATACCCAACGAACGGCGCGAGGCGCGGTAACTATAGTTCGTTAGATGCGGGGGGAGCTGACATGCTAGATATGTGGAGAGTTACGGCACGCTACCTTCTGTTCGTTCTTGCGTTTCTTGTCCTGTGCCAAAAGAGTTTTGGGCAACAGCAGGGGATGTATAATCAGTACCTTACCAATCTCTACTACTTTAACCCCGCTTTTGCTGGAGTAGGGGGCTCGATGGAGTTCTCGCTCATGGCGCGTGAACAGTGGTTGGGGTATGCGGAGCGTCCGCGTACTTACTCTCTCAACTACCAAATGAACGTGCTTAATAACCCGCTGCTGGGGCAAGATCTTGAGATGAAGAGTGTGCGTCGGGGCTCTAACGCTCGCAGTATGGGCGAGATCTTCGAAAAAGCAAGTATGGGGGCGGCGGGGACGATCTTTAGCGATATCAATGGGCGGGTACGCCGTACGGGGATACAGGCTGCCTACTCATACCAGATTTTGATGGGGGATTGGCTGGTGGCGGCTGGTCTTGGGGTCTCTTTTATGCAGTATAAGGTCAACGTCTTGCCTAAAGACCTCTTTGACCCGAATGTTGACGACCCGTTGATTGCTGCTGGTAAACCCAATCAGGGTTATGCGCCAGACTTTAATGTCGGGGCAATGTGTTCTAATGGGACGATTTGGGGTGGGCTCTCGGTGAATGCCTTAATGCAGAACGCGTTGCAGTTTGGAACATACAACGAAAAGAACGCGTACAAGCAGTTGCGTCAGGTTTATGTCATGGGGGGGTATAACCTTACTTTACGCCCAGGGGTCGTTTTAGAACCCTCCACACTTATTACGTTTAACAGCGCGTGGCAGTGGGGAGGCGATGTCTGTATGAAAATCGCTTACCAAGACCGTTTTTGGGGAGCTGTCGCTTATCGTACGCTTTCGGACATGATCTTGATGGCGGGGGTGCGTTATGGTCGCCTCTCTTTTTCTTATGCCTTTAGTTATACGATCGCGGGACCGCAGACGATAGGTCGCTATGGCACACACGAATTTGCAGTAGGTTTCCGCGTTACAGGCAAAAAGAAGAAGTAATCTGGGGGAGGGGTTGCCTGTTGTTTACTTTTCCACAAGATTTTGAAGCACGCACGGGCTTTACCAGTGTCCGTGCGGAGGTAGGGACATATACTGTTACGCACGCCGCCCAAGAGCGAATCGCTGAAACGGGCTTTTCCACAGACTATGAGGCGATAGCGCTTAACCTTGCGCACCTCAGAGAGTTAAAAACCTTTCTCCTTTTCCATTCGCTCAGCGAGGAGTATTTTGTCGACCTTGGTGAGGCGCTCTTAAAGCTTCGACAGTCAGACCGAGCCTTTATCGAGGACGAGGCAGCGAATCTTCGCACGCTCTTGCATTCTGTGCAGTATCTGCAGACGCTTTGGGGTGAGGGGGTTGAGGTTCAGGCGCTCCACGCACTGGTTGCGGGCGTGTCACTCCCCGAGGATGTCTTGCGCGAGATAGACGCAATATTAGACCGCACAGGTCACGTGAAAGACAATGCCTCGCCCGAGCTGCAGCGTATCCGTTCGCAACTTCGCGCTAAGGCGGGGCGAGTTTCTCACAAAATGGAAGAGCTTTTGGCTCGTTGCCAACGTGAGGGCTATTCGGATGCGAATGCGCAGGTGATGGTGCGTGACGGGCGGTTGGTGCTCCCGATTGCGGCACAACATAAGCGCCGTATCCCCTCGTTGCAATTGGGAAGCTCATCTACGGGGCAAACCCTCTTTGTCACCCCATACGAGGTGTTGGAGTTGGAAAATGAGCTCAAGGAGCTCGAGCAGGCAGAGATCGCCGAGGTAGCGCGCCTCTTGATGGCGTTGACCGACCGTTGCCGTCCCTTCTATTCGGAAATTGCCCAGTGTACCGAGCTTAGTGTCTCGGTGGATGTCTTGCGTGCGAAGGTGCTTTATGCCCTTGCAGTGGGTGGTGCAGCGCCGATCTTAACCCACGAACGCCGTCTGTTGCTCCGCGATGCCCAACACCCGCTTTTATTGAAACGCATGCAGCGGGAGGGCAAGAGCCCTGTGCCGCTGAACCTCGTGTTGGATGCCGCACAGCGTATTGTGGTTATCTCTGGTCCTAACGCGGGGGGAAAGTCGGTCGCGTTGCAGACGGTGGCGCTGGCGAGCTATATGCTCCAATCGGGGTTTCTGCCCCTAGTGAAAGAGAACAGTGAGATGTGTCTGTTTGATAACCTGCTCCTCGATATTGGCGATGCGCAGTCTATAGAGAACGACCTCTCTACGTATAGTTCGCACCTCCGAGCGATGAAGGCATTTACCGAGCATGCGACCCCCACGACGCTCTTTCTCATTGATGAAATGGGCGCTGGGACAGAGCCTACCGCCGGAGGCGCAATTGCCGAGGCTATTTTGACAAGCCTTTACGAGAGTGGAGCCTATGGCATTGTGACGACCCACTATGCGTGTCTTAAGAACTTAGCGACGCACACCGAGGCTATGCAGAATGCCTCCATGCGCTATGATTTAGAACACTTTGCTCCGCAGTATTCGATTGACCTCGGCGCGCCGGGGAGTAGTTATGCCTTTGCCATTGCGCGTAAATTAGGGCTACGTCGAGAGCTGATTGAGCAGGCCGAGGCGCTTGCTGGTAAAGAGTATATCAGTTTAGAGGAGCAACTAAAACTCGTCATCGACGAGCGACGCGCATGGGAGGAAAAACAGCAAGAACTCGAGGCTCTACGTCAAGAGGTCATCTCGCTACGCACCAAGCTAGAGGAGGAACAAGCCTCACTTGCCGAACGCCGGCAGAAGATCCTCGCCGAGGCACGCCAACAGGCACAGGCGATGTTGCGCGATTGTAACCGCACGATAGAGGAAACCATCAAGCTCATCCGTGAGAGCCATGCAGAGAAAGAGGCTACTAAGCGTGCACGCGAGGAACTCAAGTTTTATAAAGAGTTCGTTGATTTAGAAACCGTTGCTGCCGAACCAAAGAAAGAGACACCGGCGGTTGCCCCCGCTCCTTCGCTCTCGATTGGCGACACTGTGAAGCTCTTGGGTGGGAATAAGGGGCAGGTGGTCAACGTCAAAGGGGAAAAAGTGGTTGTAGCGGTCGGGCAGCTCATGACTACGGTCAACATCGCAGACGTCGAGGTCGTTAAGAATCAGCCTTCAGAACGACCTAAAACCCAAAGCAAGCAGACCGTTACGCCCCTGAGCTCGATGCGGCAACGCCGGCTAAACTTTTCGCCCTCGCTTGACATTCGAGGTATGCGGGGCGACGAGGCGATGGAACAGGTAAGGCAATACCTTGACGACGCCCAAATGTTTAACATCCCCTTTGTGAGTATCTTGCATGGTAAGGGGACGGGCATCCTCCGCCACCTCGTGCATGATTACCTCCGCCACGCCGCCTTCGTTGAGAGTTACACCAATACCTCGCCCACCTGTGCCGACGGTGGCATTACCGAGATCTATTTAAAATAGCTTGCCGCCGCACAAACTATCCCTACTGCTGTGGCGACGTTGAGTGAGTCGCCTTGCCCCCCATCTCCCCGTGGTATCGTAATTTGCACCTTCGCTTTCTCTAAAAGCTGTGGCGATAGCCCGTGCCCTTCGTTGCCGAAAAGGAAGAGCGTCGGCGGACGGAAGGAGACTCGACGGAGGGGTTCGCCTTCGAGGCTCGTGGCTACGATCGCCGTGTCAGGCGTCAGAACGGGGTAAATCTTCTCAAACGAACGATAGACTATAGAAGTATACCCTATACCCCCCATCGAGGCTTGTAATGCCTTAGAATTGAATATACTCACACTATCCTCCGAACAAATCACCTGTTTGAACCCAAACCACGCTGCCGTGCGGACGATTGTGCCTAAGTTACCGGGGTCTTGTATGTTTTCTAGATAGAGATGGTAGCCCGTATCGAGTGGCAAGAGCTGCCCCTCGGAGCGAGGGAAAATCCCGAGCACGGTGGGGGGGGAATCGAGGAGAGACATCCGTGCCATTTCTTCGTTGGAGACCCCAACGGGGCAATGTGCCGCGAAACTCCCCACTTCCTCAGCGAGACAATAAAGTGCAATGGGGCGCAGCCCGCTTCGCAATAGCTCATCCACTAAGCGACGCCCTTCGACGACGAAGCGTTGCGTCTTTTTCGCAATGTGAGAAGAGTGCAGTGCACGGACAGACTTGATGGTCGCTTGCGAGAGCATACCTCTTAGCAAATTAACGGGGTTAAGTGCAAGCGAAAGTAGTAACTTTGCCACAAACAGAACAGAATCGCACACCAATGTCCGTCGCCGTAGGGAAGGTCTTGCCACGTCTTGCGGCACTCGTCGTGTTGTGCCTAGGGGGGCTATTGACAAGTTGCTCAATGCTAAAGAACGTTCCCGCCGACGGATACCTCCTAGACCGCGTCGAGATCGTCACCCAAGACGCCCCGTCCGACATTGACAACTCTGAGCTTGAGCGCTACATCCGTCAGCAACCCAACAACCGTCTCTTCGGTCTCTATCGCTTTAATCTCTGGCTCTATAACCTCGGTAAGCCGGGGAAAGAGACCGGCGTAAGCGGATGGTTACACCGCATCGGCGAAGCCCCCGTCGTCTATAGCGACGACCTCACTCACCGCTCAGTGCAGAACCTGACGACCTATCTCAACAATCGTGGTTTCTATCACGCCCAAGTGACCGACTCGCTTATCGATAAAAAGCGTCGCCGCCGAAAGGTGCAATATAGGGTTCGGTTCGGGCAGCCTACCACCATAGAGACTCTAACTACCGAGATAGCCGATTCGGTCGTGTCTGGCTATTACGCCTCCAGCGTAGCCGCGTCCTATCTTACCCCTGCCGCGCGCCTCGATTTACGTACCCTTGAGAACGAACGTTCGCGGATTACCTCACTCCTCCGCAATCACGGCTTTTATACCTTTTCCTCAGAGCGGATTGGCTTCCGAGTAGACACGATCGGCACGCCCTACCGTGGGCGTTTGCTACTCCGGATTGTGCCGGATTCGGCGGGAGAGGAGAATCGTCACCCTTTCCGCCGCTACGTTATCGACTCCGTACGCCTTTTCACCCAGTATAACCCTTTGCGCCCAGCCACCGGACGCGATTCTGCACTTGCCTCGCAGCAGCAAGATGGGCTTCGCTTCTACTATCCCCAAGCGCCGGGGATTCGCCTCTCTGTCCTTGCGCCCCTCGTCCTTTTTCGACAAGATTCGCTTGTGCGAGTGTCGCAAATCAATCGGTCGCAACAGAACCTATTGAACCTTGGGGTGTATCAGACGGCTTCGTTTAACTTTCGGCGTTCGCTGAGCCCACCTCGCACTTACCGAGACGACTCCCTGAGGCGCTATTACCCGCTCAACTGTGATATCCTGCTTACTCGCACGAGGAGTCAAGGTTATCAGTTTGAGGGGATGGTCACCACCTCCGGATCGTTGGGGCTGGAAGGGAGCATGACCTATCGCCATAACAACCTTTTCAACGGCGCCGAACAGCTCGAATTACAGTTCCGAGCACAAGCCGAGGCGGTGCTCCAGAAGACGGCGATCGGCTTTCAAACAGCCCTTGAGATAGGTCTTCGTGCGTCGCTCTCCATCCCGCGTTTCTTGTTTCCTCTCAAGGGTTATGTATTCGTGCGCCGCTATTCGCCCAAGACCCTTTTTCTTATATCTCACAACTTCCAGCGCCGCCCTTACTATCGCCGCACGGTTGCTTCTGGTTACCTCTCTTACACGTGGAAGGGCTCGCCGACCACCTCACACTCTGTCACGCCTCTCGAGGTTGATATCCTTAAAATCTTTGCCATTGACGAAGCATTTGCCCAGCGCATCCGGCAGACCTACCTCGCTAATTCCTATATTAGTCAGTTCATCTCGCTGCTGAGTTATAGCTTTTCTTACTCCTCTAATACGCCCAATGCGCTCTTTTCTACCACGCTTTTTAAGGTGAATGTCGAGGCGGCAGGGAACGTGCTTCGCGCCGCAACCCCTGCCCTCAAGCTCAAGCAGACCGATGGCGTCTACAAGCTCTTTGGGTTGCCTTTTGCTCAATATGCCAAGGGCGATATCAACTATGCTGTTTTGTTCCGACCCAGTCGTTACAACTCGGTGGCGGCACGCATCTTTGCGGGGCTCGGTTATCCTTATGGTAATTCCAATGCTTTGCCGTTTGAAAAACGTTACTATGAGGGCGGAGCGAATGGTGTACGGGCTTGGCATGCGCGCGACCTCGGCCCAGGGTCTTACAAGGAGGAACGTCTCTCGTTTCCGAACCAAACGGGGGACTTGAAGCTGGAGGGGAACATCGAGTTCCGTTCTTGGCTCTTTTGGAAGTTTGAGGCGGCGCTTTTCTTTGATGTGGGCAATATTTGGGCAATTACCAAGGCTGACGAGCGTCCTGGGGCAGTGTTTGAGCCCACGCGTTTTTACAAGGAGCTCGCCATGGGGTATGGTCTTGGTTTGCGGCTCAACTTAGGCTTTTTCCTTTTGCGCCTCGATATGGGGGTAAAGCTCCACGACCCGAGTGTGACCGAAGCGGCAACGACACACCCTCACTGGATTCCCTTTGAGCGCGACTTCCGGTCAGACGACCTTACCTTCCACTTCGGGGTGGGGTATCCGTTCTAAGGAGGCTGTTTTTCTATTGCAGTCGCGCCAGAGCTTGCGCACCACGTTAACACAGTTCTTCGCGACGTCTCTCCTTTAACCTCTTATCCCCCCCACCGACTCGCCTTCACGCCCGCCCGTCTGGTGTGAGAACCGCTTGTCGCTAAACAAACGACGGCGTGGTAAAATGCAGCCTCCCGTCGCCCGTAGGGGTATAGTGTGCCGCCTTTCTTATCGCCATCGTCCTCCCCCACGACTCTCCTTCTCTCAGGACTCTTAGACCCACCGAATAGGCTCTTCTCCCTGCTTCACGAGCCACTTGTTGGCTAACTGGAAGTGACCACAGCCGAGGAAGGCATTGTAGCTTGTGGGCGCTACAGGATGCGCCGCGGTCAAGACGAACTTTCCGCTCAGATCCATCCCCTCTACAACCCCTTTCGCATAACGCCCCCAAAGCAAAAGCACCTGAGGACGCGAGACCGATAACGCCAACTCTACGAGCTTGCGTGTCACCACTTGCCAACCGAATGAGGCGTGCGAACCACTATCCCCCGCCGTCACAGTAAGTACCGAGTTGAGCAACAAGACCCCCTGCGAAGCCCAGTCGCTCAGGTCGCTGTTCGTCCGTCGCTCGCCCCCATACTCCCGTTGCAACTCTATAAAGATATTCCGTAGCGACGGCGGTATCTCTACCCCCGTGGGTACAGAAAATGATAGCCCCATGGCCTGAGCCGGATTGATATAGGGGTCTTGCCCCAAAAGTACACATCGCACACGCGCCAGCGGCGTCGCCCATAGCGCATGAAAGGTGCGTTCCTCGGCAGGATAAACCGTCACGCCCGACGCACGAAGCGCCTCTACTTTCGCAAGACACGCCTCAAGCGGGGCAATCATCTCACTCGCCGTAAGTGCCGCGAGCCAGTCCGGGGGGATGAGTTTATCGAGTGGTAGCATGGCGTTTATGGGTTGCCTTTTTTGGGGTTGCCTTCTTGTGTCCTTGCTTTGCGCTACTCTTGCTGCCGTTTGTTTGCTTTGTGCCTTGAGGAACGGAGGCTTGGCTTTGAGGCTTGGCGGCTGTACTAGCGGTAGGGGCTGTCGTTGGGGTGGCGGGGCGCACGAAGCGCTCTTTGAGTCGCTGATACTGCCAACGACCGACATTGAGCTGGTCGGGCTGGCGTGCGTCTTGCAAGATCCGCAGATCTTCCAGTAGTGAGCTGATCGAGCCGCCAGTTGTGTGGGCGATGGTTACATAATCGGGGTTGGGCGGGTTCTGTTCATCTAGCGGGGCGGTGGAACAGAGGATGACGTGCACCGGTTTCCGCACCTGCGACAGAAGAGCAAGGTCTCTGACGTCGCTCCCGTTGTCTGCCAACAAGACTAGCTGTTTTGCAGCGGGGAAGTGTGTCTGGGCGTAAATGAGTGCCTCGAGGTCGTTCTCGGGGTCGTCGCCACTACAGCCGTGGGAGATCGAGGCGGCTAGGGCATCAGACACCTCTTCTAGGTCGGTTGTGTTCGCCCGAATCCCCCCTGTCGCGCCTACGGTTTTTGTGCTGTCGGCGCGACCGTCTCCATCGTTAAAGAGCACCCCTCCGAGCATCGCCTCGCTACGGTTGGCGAGTGATAGCCAGAGGAGATACTCCTCAAGGAAAGGATCCATGCTACACGTCACATCGACTACATAGACCGCGCTGTCATAGTGCTTGCGATCGAGCGTCCGAAGCAACGAAAGCCACGAGCGACGGATAAAGAGCGAGTCGGTACGGAGCTCTCGCTGCACCACATTCCGCAACATGTAAACCCCTTCTAATATCTTTTTGGAGACAATAGGTTCGCTTTGCCCGCTACTCCGGATCGGGATACTAAAGGCTTGTGGTGCTTCTTTCTTTTGCGCACGTGTCGGCTTCACGCGCTGCGTCGCCGCGACAAGACTATCTTTTAGCGTGCGGAAACGGGTTTTGGTTGGGAATGGGCGCTTGCCTGACTCCTCGCTCTTCTTAACGAGACTTCGCTTCTTGCTTCGTGGGCTTCCTAAGACGAGTTTGAGCTCAACGGTCTGCAGGGGCGGATAGGGTGCAAACGTATAGTCGTCAAAGTCTGGGGTGCCGTCTACGCTAAAGGTGTAGTGTAGCCCGAGGGGCACTTCCACGCGCGCCTTGCCAAACCGGTCGGTGCTCCCCGAGTAGAGTTGTCCGTCGTCTGTGGTGCAATAGAGCAGGCGGTTGGGGAGTGGGTGCTGCTCTTGGTCTAGGTAGGTAAAGAGGACGAGTGCGTGATTCTCCTTGGCGGTTTGTCCGCGTAGGGAGGTGGGGGGAAGGGTGAGTTCCATCTCCATCTCCCCTTCTTCGAGCGACGTACTCTCTAGGTGGGTCAGTTGAGGGAAGCCGTCGACAGAGACCGAGTAGCGGGTTGCGGGGAGGAGGGTTACAAACCCTAAGCCGAAGCGATTGGGGTAGAGATATACGCGGTCGCCCGTCTCGCTTAACAGGGTTACTGTGCCGGTGAAGGGTTGTTCGTCGGCGGTCGAGACATAGAACTTTGCCTTGATACGTTGCGCAGTAGAGACCGCTACAGAGTCTCTCGCTTGTGCAAAGAGCGTGTGGGGGAATAGGCTCGCAAGGAGGAAGAGAAGAGGGAGGAGTAGGCGATGCGGGAGAACGCTCATTATCATCACGCGTTGGATTGGCTGTACGCTACCTAGGCGCAGCACTGCCCAAAAGTAGCAATATTCCTCAACTCTTTGCCTAGAGATGGGAAAGGAGAGAGTGGTTGCGGGCGCTTTTTGTTTAATGACCAATAAAAGCCGCCCCAGTTTTACCTGAGGCGGCTTCTTCGTCCGATAATGATAGAACTAGTATTTTGATACCCTCTCTACCCTATTCGCACCATTTTGACCCATTAGACGCACTTAATAGACCCCTGCGGGGAGTGCTTCGGTATCGACAAACACCTCGGTGGCGACGAACGCCCCCGTACGCACCACTACCCCCGCGACATTGACGAGCTCATAACGCGCCGCTACACCCTCTGGGTTCTCTATCCGCAACTGCGAGGTAAACGGGTTGGGTGCCACCACGAGCGAGGCTAACACAGCATCTTCTACCGCCGTTCCAGGTTTTTGGGGCTGCCAACCACCGCCTCCATTTCCTCCCCCATTATTCTCTTTTTTCTTAAACACTGCCTTTACCGTCACCGCCCCCGTTACCGTGAACTTCTTCGTAGCAAGGATGTCTTGCGTGCCTGCCGTAAGTGAAGTAAGCGTATAGCCCTCTTTGGGCGTCGCGATTACCGTAAGCTCTGTGCCCTCTTCTACCGCTTGAAGTGCCGCGTCATTATAGCCCTCTATTGCGAGTGTCCCTTCGCCTTCCTTAGCGAGAGTAATAGCCACCGTTTTTTTCTTAAACACTGCCTTTACCGTCACCGCTCCCGTCACGGTGAACTTCTTCGTAGAAAAAATATCCTGCGTGCCTACCGTAAGTGAGGTAAGCGTATAGCCATCGTTTGGCGTAGCAGTTACTGTGAGCTCTGTACCCTCTGCTACTGCTTGGAGTGCCGCGTCATTGTAGCCCTCGACTGCGAGCGTCCCTTCGCCTTCCTTAACGAGGGTAATAGTCACCATCTTCTTAAACACCGCCTTTACGGTCACCGCCCCTGTCACGGTGAACTTCTTCGTCGCAAGGATGTCTTGCGTGCCTGCCGTAAGTGAGGTAAGTGTATAGCCATCGTTTGGCGTAGCAGTTACTGTGAGCTCTGTACCCTCTGCTACTG
>CALHZE010000217.1 GCA_938040915.1 uncultured Bacteroidia bacterium
CGCAAGTTCTTATCTACAAAAAGGGTGTTAAGACAGGGCGCATCAAAGCCCGTAAGAAACATCCCCACCACGATAAGCAGGTCGACCTCTCGCTTCTTCGTTCGGAGAGCGAGGTCGCGGTAATAGTTCTGAAAGTGCTCAATGCCAAAGCTGGTTTGAAAAGTCGCGTTGTAGTCGTCAATCGCCGAGATGAGGAACTCTTTGGCAGAAGAGTCCATGGCGTTGGGGTCGAAATTCTCATCTACGATCTCCCCCACGGCGTGTTGTTCCTCGTTGGGAGCAAAAGAAAAGATCGTAGCGATTCGCAACGGATGCTCCTCCCCTTCCTGTAACCTCTTTAGCTCTTGGTAATAGAGCCTGGCAGCCTCAATACTGCTCACAGCAAACATCGCGTTAAAGCCCGTGCCCGAGAGTTGATTGCGGTGGGTCTTACGGGCGAAGTTGCGCAAGACATACTGTGCGATCTCCTTAATGCGCATAGGGTGGAGTAGTGCCTCGCGCGTCTCTGCCGCATTAAGCTTGGCTTCGTCTCGTTCGGTTTCGAGTGCTTGGAAACGGGGGCGCACATTGTTATAGTCGACCTTAAACTTTAAGACCTTCTCGTCTCGGATGGCGTCGGTGATCACATAAGCGTGAAGCTCCGGACCAAAGACCGAGGCGGTCGTTTCGGCCGAGGGCGAGTTTTCTGGGAAAATCGGCGTCCCCGTAAAACCAAACTGGTAATAGCGTTTGAAACGCTTGCGAAGGTTCTTCTGCCCCTCACCAAATTGCGAGCGGTGTGCCTCGTCAAAGATAAAAACCACCTCTTGCTGGTAGACGGGGAGGTCGCGCTCGCTCTTGAGAAGGTTGCACAATTTCTGAATCGTGGTCACAATGATACGCTGATCCGTCTTTTCCAGATTGCGCTTGAGGGCATCGGTGCTTTCCGATCCGCTGACACTATCGGGCGAGAATCGCTGATACTCCTTCATGGTCTGGTAGTCGAGGTCGCGTCGATCGACCACAAAAAAGACCTTGTCAATAAACGGCAATTGCGTGGCTAGACGCGCAGCCTTAAAGCTGGTAAGCGTCTTGCCCGAGCCGGTGGTGTGCCAAATATAGCCTCCCCCTTGTGGCGTAGACCATAGCTTCTCTTCGTGTGCACAACAGATTTTCCAAAGAATGCGCTCGGCGGCGGCAATCTGATACGGGCGCATCACAAGGAGCGTCTTTGTCGCGTCAAAGACCGAGTAGGTGAGAAGGATTTGCAAAAGGGTGTTGCGCTGGAAAAAGGTCGCCGTAAAGTCCTTCAAGTCCTTGATGAGCGAGTTGTCAGACCGCGCCCAGTTCATCGTAAAGTCAAAACTGTTTTTGTCGCGACGCGTCGTGTTGGCAAAATAGCGCGTGTCAGTACCGTTGGAGATGACAAAAAGCTGCAAGTATTGAAACAGCGAATGCGCGGCGTTAAAGCTCTCTTTGGTGTAACGGTGCACTTGGTTAAATGCCTCTCGGAGGGCAACCCCACGCTTTTTGAGCTCGATTTGCACCATCGGGAGACCGTTGACCAAGATAGTCACATCATAACGGTTGCGCTGTGTCCCCTCTTGTTGGAACTGGGAGATCACCTGGAGTCGATTCTGAGCGACATTCTGTTTATCCACGAGACGGATATTTTGCTCATGCCCATCCTCAAACCGAAACTGATAGGCTTCGTTATGGTGGATCTTGTCTGTCTTCTCCAAAAGGGTGTCGGCGGGCTCATCGATATACTCCTTCAAAAGGCGCTCCCACTCCGCGTCAGAGAAACGCACGTGGTTAAACGCCGCGATCTGCTGCCGCAGGTTAACGAGCAAGGCTTCAGGGTTCTTTACCTCTAGGTATTCATAACCTTGGCGCTGCAGATCTGCGATAAACTCGCGCTCGAGGTCAGCTTCCGACTGGTAGGCGGTGCTCCCCTCGCGCGAGTCGGTATATTCGTTCAAGACAATGAAATGGTTTGACTCGGCGATAGATTTTGCCCTTACGACTTGTTCTTTAGCACACATATCCGGTCAACTCATAGATATTCTCCTATCAACGACGGTGTTCCAAGCGATTGATAGCGCCAATGAGGGCGTCAATATCCGCACGCAAGGAGTCTATTTTCTTCACCATCTCGGCGAGCGTCGTGTTGAGTTGGCTTATGTCCACTTCCTCCTCTTCGCTCTCTTGCACCGTTGTGCCTTCCAGATAGGTCGTAACGGCAAGGTTATACCCGTTTTCCACGATCCTGTTATAGTCTACCGTGGTCGCAACGTGGGGGATGTGCCTCTTACTAGCAAAAATCTCAAGGAGGTGATCAATATGCTCGTTGGTGAGGATGTTGTTATTGACCTCCTTTTTGTAAAACTGCTCACCGGAGGCGTCGATAAACTGGATCAACTGGTCAGACTTATGCTTGGAAAGAACCAAGATATTGGTCGCTATCGACGTCCCATAGAAAAGGCGATCGGGGAGGGCAATGATCGTTTCAACATAGTTGTTGTCGACCAGATACTTACGTATTTTCTGTTCCGCTCCACCGCGATAGAAGATACCGGGAAAGCAAACAATCGCCGCACGTCCGCGAGCGGAAAGGTAGTTCAAAGAGTGGAGCACAAAGGCGAGGTCGGCTTTCGGTTTCGGCGGAAGGACGCCGGCGGGCGCAAAACGCTCGTCATTGATGAGGGTGGGGTCACCTGAGCCGACCCATGAGATCGAGTACGGCGGATTAGAGACAATGACATCAAAGGGCTTTTTCTCTGCAAATTTTGGCGCCGTGAGCGTATCGCCAAGGGCAATGGAAAACTTATCATAGTTAACGTCGTGGAGGAACATATTCATCCGCGCCAAGTTGTAGGTCGTGTGGTTGATCTCTTGCCCAAAGAACCCCTCTTCTATCGCATTCTCTTTCAATTGCTTTCTCACCTGCAGGAGGAGCGACCCCGAGCCCGCTGCTGGGTCATAGACCTTGTCAACCTTGGTCTGTTGGTGAAGTGCGAGACGCGCAAGGAGCTTAGAGACGTCTTGCGGCGTAAAGAACTCGCCCCCAGACTTACCTGCATTCGCTGCATAGTTGGAAATAAGAAACTCATACGCATCGCCAAAGAGGTCGATATGGTGTTCCTCAAACTTGCCAAAGTTCAACTCGCCCACCCCACTGAGCACCGCCGCAAGACATCGATTACGGTCAGCGACCGTGCTACCGAGACGCGTGCTCGAGGTATCGAAATCGGCAAATAGCCCCTTGATATTGTCTTCTGAGTCATACCCCTGCGCCGATCTTTCTATCGCGCGAAAGATGGTTGTTAACTCGGTATTGAGGTTCTGATTGCGATATGCTCCCTTGAGAACATTAGAAAACAACTGCGAAGGGTAGATAAAATAGCCCTTAGAATGGGTAGCTATTTTTCTGACCTCTTCGGTAATGTTGTTATCTGGCATACTGGCATAGTCTATTTCTGGGTCTCCCGCCTCAACGTAAGCCACAAAGTTCTCGCTAATGAAGCGATAAAAGAGCGTCCCGAGGACAAACTGCTTGAAATCCCAACCTTCCACAGGACCGCGCACATCGTTAGCGATTTTCCAGATTGCCGCTTGTAATTCCGCGCGTTCCACTGCACTACTCATTATTTTCCTTTTTATACCTTGTGTCTTGTGCAAAGGTAAGAAAAAGGGCTACGAGAATATGGTACACCTGCGAGATGTAGGAAAAACGCCGATTCCCGTTTTGGGTACGCACGGCGCGCCTTGGTGATTAGATATCGCCCGCACAGCGCGCCCACCCGCCATCTGCGTAGGATTGCTCGCCTTGTCTTAACAAG
>CALHZE010000218.1 GCA_938040915.1 uncultured Bacteroidia bacterium
CGCCGTGTAATTTTCTACCATTCGCCGCTTTGCCGCGGACGCACACGATAGGCGTCCGTACAGGGAAGGAGAAACGGAGTGTTGACACACTTCGGTATCGAGAGACCATCTGGTTGATAATAGGTGTTTTACAACAAAAGAAACGCCGCCCCCGAAGGAGCAGCGTTTCTTGTTACTATATGTCGAGCCCTACACGGGGCGTCTGGCGCGATGGTCTCTAGTCTCTTACCACCTGCATTTCGTCAATCAACCGCGTGCAACCCGCATACTTGTGGATGATGAATAGCACGTAACGGATATCGACATTGATGCTCCGTTGCTTCTCTTTCTCAAACAAGATGTCGCCACTGAGTGCCTCCCAGTTACCATCAAACGCACAACCAATGAGGCTACCATTCGCGTTGAGCACAGGGCTACCCGAGTTCCCCCCCGTGATGTCATTGGTCGTGATAAACGCTACCGGCATCTCGCCCGCCGCATTCTTGTAATGATCGTATGCTTTGAGCGTGTAAAGCTCCTTCAACTTTTCGGGTACGACGAATTCCGGACTCTGTGGGTTCTCCTTTTCCATCACCCCGTCAAGGGTCGTGTAGTGACGGTAATGTACCGCATCGCGGGGCGAATAACTCTTGACCGTCCCGTACGTGAGGCGCAACGTCGAGTTCGCATCTGGGTACGACGCTTTGTCCCCTCGCATCTCCAAACGTCCCGCCGTGTAACGCATCATTGCCTTGGCAAACTCCATGTCGAGCTTGGCGGCATAGTTCATCTCCTTGTGCACCCACGCTTGGGTCGTCTCGGTGGCAAGATACCCAAGGTCGGCATCCAACTTCTTGAGTGAGGGGTTTTTCATAAACGCTTTCCAACGCTCATAGTCGGTTAAAAACGAGGTCGCAAACAGCTTGTCGACATACGCGTCAATGTTACCCTTAAAATCTTTGGCGATTGTCTGGTAAAGCGGCGGGTGGATCGAGTCGGGGAGGTTGGCTTGGTAATATTTGAGGAGCGCCTTGGTCGTCTCGCGGTCGGTCGCTAGGTCATAATCTTTGTAGAAGGTCTCTTCGAAGGGGGTGTCGACCATCCGCTTGTAACGGTTGAGCGTGGCGGTGTCTTTGTCTACCAAGGCTTTGCGCAGACGGGCGAATCGGTTGCCGTAGGAGATAAACTCCATCCCGCGGAAAAAGGTCTCTGTCGCAAAATACTGTTTGAGTTGTACGGGGTTGAGGAGCGTATTGGTACGCTCCACTTCCTTGAGCACGTCGCCATATTTCGCGCTCCGCTCGGGGGTGGACGTAGCCCAGTTGTAGAAGTCGATCTCCTCAAGCTGTTTCGTCTTTACGACGCCGAGCTTCTGGAGGGCGAGCGACTGACCGATCGAGTTCTTCCAATAGTTACTGCTCTGTGCATACTTTGCGGCGTACTTGATCCGTACTGCTGGGTCTGCTGCCATATGTTCTTTCCACACAGCTAACTTGACGCCTCGCACCTCGGCACGCGCACGGTTGCGGATGTCGATCGTCTGTTGCACTTCCCACGACGACATGTAACGCTCGGTCGACCCCGGGTAGCCCATGATCATCGCAAAGTCGCCCTCCTGATAGCCCCCGATGGAGATGGCCAGCGCACGCCGCGGTTGATAGGGTACGTTGTCTTTCGAATACTCGGCAGGCTCGTTGTTCTTGTCGGCATAGACGCGGAAGAGGGAGAAGTCGCCCGTGTGGCGCGGGTACAGCCAATTGTCAGTCTCGCCGCCAAACTTACCAATGCTGGAGGGGGGGGCGCCTACCAGACGTACGTCGCGGAAGACGTTGTACACCAACAGGTAATAGACGTTTTCGTGGTAAAAGCTCTTGACCTCGGCGGTGTATTTTGTCCCCGCCGTCGCAGCCTTTACGAGCGAGTCGCGGGTGGCGGTCATCGCGCGGTCACGCTGCATCATGTTGAGCGTGTCGCTTACCCCGCGGAGCATCTCTGCCGTCACATCCTGCATCTTGACCAAGATCGTAACGCTCAACCCTGGGGTTGGGATCTCCTCCCCAAAGCTCTGTGCCCAAAAACCGTCTTTCAGATAGTCGTGAGCGACCGACGAATGTTGCTGGATGGCGGCGTAACCGCAGTGGTGATTGGTCAACACGAGCCCCTTGTAGGAGATAAACTCGCCCGTGCAACCCCGACCAAAACGGACGATCGCGTCTTTGAGGGAGGGGAACTCCTCGCTGTAGAGAAAGCTCGCGTCGAGCTTGTAGCCCATGGCGCGCATTTCCGCGATGTTATACTTCTGGATGAGCGGTAGTAGCCACATCCCCTCATCGCCGCGCGAGAGAAGGGGCAACATCAATAGCCCTAGCAAGGCTAGACATAGTTTGCGCATATCGGTATTCGCATTAGTTAGATTGTATGCACTTGCAAAGATAGGGAAGTGTGTAAAAACGCTGCTCCCCGTCTTTTGACGAGGCGCGGAGCTTGGAGACACTTTGTGCCGCAACGCGATATTCTCTTTACGTTTTCCTTAATTCTATTCCCTCTCCCCGTGCGAGCCTTGGGGGTGTGCCGTACTCTCACCGTACTCTCACCGTACCATCACCGTACCCTCTCCGTACCCTCTCC
>CALHZE010000219.1 GCA_938040915.1 uncultured Bacteroidia bacterium
CCCCGCCCACTCTGCCCGCCACCTCCTGATATCTCGGCCTCGCAAAATCGGTCGTTTTTGTGAGGCTGGGGGGGCGCTAAAAAGGACGCTCGTGGACAGGACGATAGAGGAGGCGCACCGCGGTTAATTCGAATCGTGTTGCTATATTTGTAGACAGTTACCTAATTCATAAAAAGAGGAGAACTCATGAAAGGACAACTATGGGCTGCACTCGCCCTCGTGGCAGGAGCGAGCATCCCCGCGTCAGCGTGTACGAATTTTCTTGTGACCAAAGGGGCATCTAAGGATGGCTCGTGTATGATTTCTTATGCCGCAGACTCCCACTACCTCTACGGCGAACTCTATCACTGGCCCGCCGCAAAGTACCCCGCTGGGACGATGCTCAAAGTCTATGAGTGGGATTCGCACAAGTATCTCGGCGAGATCGAGCAAGCCGCAGAAACCTATAACGTGGTTGGGAATATGAACGAGCACCAGCTCGCGATCGGCGAGACCACGTATGGGGGGCGTCATGAGCTAGCAGACTCGACGGCGATTATCGACTATGGGTCTCTGATTTACATCACCTTACAGCGCTGCAAGACGGCACGCGAAGCCATTAAGATGATGGCAGAGCTCACCACTCGCTATGGCTATGCGAGCTCGGGCGAGTCGTTCTCTATCGCCGATGCCAACGAGGTGTGGGTGATGGATCTCATCAGCAAGGGGCTTGACCTCCAGATGAACAAGAAGACAAAGAAGATGGAAAACGCACGCCGCGGGATGGTGTGGGTGGCACGCCGCATCCCCGATGGTTATGTGTGTGCGCATGCGAATCAAGCGCGCATTACCACCTTCCCACTTGCTAATGGAAAGACCTCGATCACGAGCAAGCAGCTGAACAAGATATTTAACCCCGAAGTAGAAACCGTGTATGCCCACGACGTGATCTCGTTTGCACGCCAAATGAAGTATTTCAGTGGTAAGGACGCGGAGTTTAGCTTCTGTGACGCTTATGCGCCCGTCGACTTTGGCGGGGCGCGTTTCTGTGAGGTGCGCGTGTGGTCATTTTTCAATTCGGTAAACAGTGGCATGAAGGAGTATATCGACTATGCCAAGGGTTGGAATCTGGCACACAAGATGCCGTTGTGGATTAAGCCTGACCGTAAACTCGACGTGCATGACGTGATGGACGCTATGCGCGATCACCTCGAGGGGACAGAGCTTGACATGACGAAGGACTTTGGTGCGGGACCGCACGCTCTCCCATACCGTTGGCGTCCGATGACGTGGAAGTATGACGGGAAAGATTATGTGCACGAACGCGCTACGGCTACGCAACAAACGGGTTTTGTTTTTGTGTCAGAGAGTCGTTCGTGGTTGCCCGACGCCGTGGGGGGGATACTTTGGTTTGGTGTGGACGATGCGGCCTCGACGGTGTTTACGCCGATGTACTCGAGCATGACGCGGATTCCCCACGCTTACGAACAAGGGAACGGCAGTCTGTTACGCTACTCATCCACGAGTGCTTTTTGGCTCTTTAACAAGGTGACGAACTATTGCTACTTGCGTTATGACCTCATGCATGCCGACCTACGCAAGGTGCAGCTCCGTCTCGAAAACGGCTTTATTGCGGGCGTAAAGGAAGCAGACAAGCAAGCCGAGGAGCTCTATAAGAGCAACCCCGACAAGGCGGTCGAGTTCTTGACCAACTATTCCAACACCGCAGCGGCGCAAACGATGAAAGATTGGGAGTCGCTCTATGAGTTCCTCTTGATGAAGTATATCGATGGGAACGTAAAGAAGGAGGTTGATGGGAAGTTCCTGCACACCCCAGAGTCAGAAGATATCCCTGTCAAGGTTGATAACCCAGAGTATCCGGATTGGTGGAAAGAGTGCTTGATCCGCTCGACGGGCAACAAGCTCGAGAATCGGAGTAAGTAGTCTCTGCACAGACGGTTGGAAAAGGAAGCCCTGCGTTTGCGGGGCTTTTTTATGCCCATTCTTCTTAAGATTCTCTCTATATTTTATTTTCTTCGTACTTTTGTGGAAAGAGCGTGCTAGAGGCTTATCAAAATACGCGATCACTTACCTAAATATCGAATGAGTAACGAGATTCTGAAAATTGGCGTGTTCTACGACGGCAATTACTTCTTACATGTAAGTAATTACTACAACTATTTCCACTCAATGCGTCAGCGCTTGAGTCTTCCGGCGTTTCACAACTTTATCCGCCATTTGGTCGCCGATGCGGAGGATGTCCCCGTGCAGTACAGCCGAATCATTGGGGCACACTATTTCCGTGGTCGTCTCAGTGCGCAGGAGGCTTCGCAACGCGGAAACCAGCTTTACAACGACCGAGTATTTGACGACATCTTGATGTCGGTGGGAATCGTCTCTCATTTTCTCCCTTTGCGTACGCGTAGCGGCAAGAAGGAGGAGAAGGGGATTGACGTTTGGTTGGCGCTTGAGGCTTATGAGCAGACGCTGATCAAGAAGTTTGACGTGTTGGTCTTAATCACCTCTGACGGGGAGTATGTGCCGCTCGTACGGAAGCTGAACTCGTTGGGTGTAAAAACGATGGTGTTGAACTGGGAGTTTGCTTATGTGGATGACTCGGGGCGCGACATTGTCACTCGGACGGCGCAGGATCTGTTGCAGGAGGTGACCTATCCGGTTGCCGCGCACACGATCATCGACGAGGGATTGGAAGACAGGGTCGATTATGTGGAAGACCTCTTTGTCTCGGTGGATAGTGGCGCAAATGCTCGTGGCAACGACGCCGTGGTGGGCGGTAATGAGGCATCACAACTCGATCGCAATGTGGTTGAACACGATGACGATATCTATGCAACCGATGAGGAGGATGAGGATAAAGATAAGGAGAAGGATAAGGAGGGGATTCGTTATCGGGGACCGATCATGATGCTCAATCCTGCCAAGGGGTATGGCTTTATCAAATATCCGCCGAATAACCTCTTTTTCTATCGTCAAGACTTGGAAAACGTCGATATCACACAGTTGCAAGTCGGCGATATGATGGAGTGCATGATCGTGCACAACGACGACGGCGACCAAGTGGCGAAGCGGCTACGGCGCATCCCCTCTTACCGTTAAGGGGCAGGGTATCGTTAAGAGGAGGGGATGTGGACGTTGCTCTATCGGCTTGGGGTCGGGGGGTATGGTCTCCTGCTCCGCCTCTTTGCGCTTTGGCATCCGAAGGCAAAACTTTGGGTTGCTGGGCGTCGAGGGTGGTATAAGCACCTGTGCGAGTCGTTTCACCCAGTGGCGGGGAAGGTGATTTGGTTTCATTGTGCTTCGCTCGGGGAGTTTGAACAAGGGCGTCCGGTGATGGAGCGTTTTAAGCGCGAGCACCCCGATTGGCAGTTGGTTGTGACCTTCTTTTCCCCCTCGGGGTATGAGGTGCGCAAGCATTATGCGCAAGCCGACTATGTGGGTTACCTCCCGCTCGATACGCCGCGGAATGCACGCTGTTTCCTCGATGCCGTTTCGCCCACGGTGGCGGTCTTTGTGAAGTATGAGTTTTGGTACTACATGCTTCGCGAGCTTAAGCGGCGGGGCGTCGCGACTTATCTCGTATCGGGGATCTTTCGTCCCAGCCAAGCTTTTTTCAAGTCTTATGGAAAACATTACCGGCGTTGGCTTTTGTTCTTTGAGGCATTATTGGTGCAAGATGCGAGCTCGCGCGATCTCTTAGCGCATTATGGCATTACGCAGGGGGTGGAAGTCGTGGGCGACACGCGTTTTGATCGCGTAGAGGAGGGGGCGCGTAAGACGGTTGCCCTTGAGAAGTTGGAGGGGTTTGCGGCGGGAGCAAAGCTTTTGGTGGCGGGAAGTATCTGGCCGGCGGATGCTGAGCGTTTGATCCCGATATTTGACACCCTCCCCGCGGGTTGGAAGTGTGTTATTGTGCCGCACGAGATCCACGAGTCAGAGATCGTGGCGTGGCTTAAGCGCTATGAGGGACAGGCAGTGCGGTACTCGATGCCCTATACCCCTGCAGAGTGGACACTGGCACGCTACCTAGTGGTCGACACGGTGGGGCTTCTGCTTTCGATTTACCACTACGGTCAATTAGCATACGTGGGCGGAGGGTTTGGCGTGGGAATCCACAATACGCTCGAGCCGGCGGCATTTGGGCAACCTGTGCTCTTTGGTCCCAATCACACGTCTTTTCGCGAGGCGCT
>CALHZE010000220.1 GCA_938040915.1 uncultured Bacteroidia bacterium
GCTACGCCCCTACAGAAGACAGAACACCCCATCGGGGGTCACGACAACCGAATGGCTGGGGTCCATAAGGGTGTAGCGTGCTACACCCGCAATTCGCGCCCGACAGGGCGTCGCCGTGTAAATTCACCTTTGCCCGCTTGTCGCCCGCACGGGCCGTCCGCCCTTAGGACCCCGCACCCCCGTCCGCGTAGGACCTTTAGGAATTCCAAATCCTGTTTTTAAGACGGAAACCAAAAGAAGAATGGAAAATAATAAAGGGACTCGTCTAAAAAACGGGGGCTTTTGAGGTAGGTAATTGACCGACCATCACGACGCCATCACGACGCCATGACGACGTCACCACGACGCCCTCCTAAGACCCGCACGGGGCGAAGGCAAGGAGATTAAGGAAAACACAAAGGGAAATGCCCTTCCCAACGCCCCTCTATTTTCCCTACCTTTACCCACGCAAAAAAGGACGGAAAATGGACTATCGCAACCTTGCCGAAGAGGAACTCAAGTTACGCATCGCCGAACAATTCTTCCCCACCTACGACTGTGCTCACCGCATCGGCAAGATTGATTTTACCGTCGCCGTGCCGATGACTGTAGGGGTGCAGCATGCTACGCCCTGCGCTGTACGGACGCAACGTGATGCGTCCGAAATCCCCACCACCGAATTCCAATCGCTATTGTGGGCAGAGGCTAAGCGCGGGATCGTGAGCGATATCTATAAGCCTCTTGTGCAGCTCGTCTTAACCATCGGTCGGGCACGTACCTTTGACACCTACCTCCCGCCCCCCTTCCTTGGGGTCTTCGACGCAGAGAAGATCGTCTTTTTGCCTTATAAAGAAATCATGCCCTTTTTCGCCCTCAATGACTTCAACTGGAATGTTACCCCGTCTGACGACACAACGCGCGAATTTGGGTTGTTATACGAAGCAATACGGGTAAGTCTGGCGCTAAGGGCGCGCGGCCCGTGCGGGCGACAAGCGGGCAAGGGGAAGATCACACCGGCGGCACGTTGTGCCGAGTTGCGTCCGACAAAACAGAACTCTATCTCTACCGCTACGACGCTCATGCCGAGGAGCTGCGCGCATTCATCCAACAGCACTTTTCGCAAGGCGGGGGGCAGATCCAAGTCAATAAGAACAACTTCGTGGCGGTCTATCAGCGGTGGCTAATGACGGTGCAGCCTAGTATCGCGGTGGATTGGGCGCTACTCAAGAAACAAGGGATTATAGACGGGGACTTCTTCCTTGCCGACCTGCTTTCTGAGCACAACCAGACGCTCAAGGAGGCGCTCTATGTATTGTTGCAAGACAACCGCTATGTGCTGGATAGGAAGGTTGATGCACGGGGCTTATTCCAAGAGAACCACGTCTTTTTCAAAGATAAGCAGCGCGCTCACACCCAGTTCTGGAGTCTCTATCAGCGCCCGCCGCGCGAGGAGTATTGGGCATATATCATCGACCGGCGCGACCTCCTGGTGCCGCAGGACGTAAGGGAGCGCAAGGGCTCTTTCTTCACGCCGCAGCAGTGGGTGGAGTTGTCGCAACAATACATTGCCGATGTGCTAGGCGAGAACTGGCAGGAGGAGTGCTATGTCTGGGACTGTGCGGCGGGCACAGGTAACCTGCTCAATGGGCTCACCAACAAGTACCACATTTGGGCGTCGACCCTCGACCCGCAAGACGTGCAGGTGATGAAAGACCGCATCGCCAACGGGGCGAACCTCCTCGAGAGCCACGTCTTTCAATTTGACTTCCTCAACGACGAGTTCTCCAAGCTCCCCGCGGGGCTGCAGGAGATAGTCAATGACCCCGAGAAGCGGCGGAAACTGGTCGTGTATATCAATCCGCCGTATGCCGAGGCGGGGAATGCGCGGACGCGAACGGGCGAGCGGAATAAGAGTGACGTTTCCAATACAACGCGCGTGTGTGAGCAGTTTCGTTCGCAGCTTGGGTTAGGGATACGAGAGCTCTTTGCGCAATTCCTCGTGCGTATCGCCACGGAGCTTGAGGGAGTGCTTGTTGCAATATTTAGTAAGCCCAAATATCTGCAGGGGACGGCGTTCCGAGGCTTCCGAGAACTATTTCAGGCGAAATTTCTTTCTGGTTTTCTTGTCCCCGCGCATACGTTTGACAACGTAAAAGGAGCATTTCCTATTTCTTTCGCTATCTGGGATTTAAGTGAGAAGCGCCCTTTCGCAGAAGCTTGTTTTGATGTGTACATTGCTGAGACGGAGCGTCTCCCCGCCACGAAACGGATTTGTAACCTTGACAATACGCCGCGTATTACTGACTGGGTCATTCGTTTCCTCACCCCATCAGACGCTATAGGCTATACGGGCAATCATGGTCCTGATTTTCAAAACAACCAGATGCTGCATATTGCCTCGCAAAGCAAGACCAATGCAAATAATACCCGAAATAATGCCACGAAATACGTAATAGGGCGCGAAAATTTCATCCCTTTGAGTGTATATTTTTCTGTACGTCTTTGCATCCCTCCCACTTGGCTCAACGACCGCGACCAGTTCCTTTACCCGCGCGACGACTGGCAAACAGACGCTGAATTTCAGAACAACTGCTTAGCTTTTACTCTTTTCCACACCCAAAACCGCATTACAGCAACAGGGGGCATCAACCATTGGATACCCTTCACCGAAGCCGAAGTGGAAGCGAAAGACAGCTTTGAAAGCCACTTTATGACGCAATTCATCCAAGGCAGGCTTGCCTTAGATGAGAAAAAGGGTAATGAGGGAAGCCTATTTCAATCCCAGTCGTTCGTTCCGTCCGCACCACTTGTCTTTTCGCCCGAGGCCGTGGCGGTCTTTGATGCGGGGAGAGAGCTCTGGCGCTACTATCATGCGCAGCCCGCGGCAAACCCCAACGCCTCGTACTATGACATCAGGGCACACTTTCAAGGGCGTAACGACAAGGGGAAGATGAACGCCAAGAGTGACGACGCTGAGTATATGCGCCTGTGGGGCGAGCTCAAAGAGGCGATGGAAGCCTTACGGCAACGGATAGTGTCTAAGGTGTATGCGTATAGCTTTTTGATAGCGTAAGCGCGGGGCGAAACGCAGACGGCGCGCCTTAGTGCTCATACCCCAATACTTCGGCTAGGTTCACATTCAGCGTTCCCTGTAGCGACCAAGTGGCGCGCGACGCAGGACCAATCGGGTCGCCAAACGGCGAGAACGACACCGTATACCCCAAACGCCACGGGTATTGCGAACGCAAGAAATGGAGGTCGTGCAAGACCTCAACCCCCACTACGCGCGTCCTAGAGACCTCGCTATACCGCGTCTCATGCAGACGATAGCTGAAGAAGAAGTCAGTAGAAATACGCTTGAGATAGAGGGTTGAAAAGAGAGTGAGATCGGGGTAGAGGAGCGGCAACACATAGTCTACATCTGCCTTAAAGAGCTGTGTCCCCCGACGCAAAGCGTCCGGAGCGTCAAACCACAAGCCGCGAGAGGGGAGGGAGAGCTCTTGCACCACGCGTTCTTTTTTCTGCAACACCGTGTAAAGCGAAAGACGTACACCGTGTGTAGGCACAAAGCCCGGCATATAGCCCGTTGCCTGCAACTCATAAATATTGCCCCAAAGACGCGTGGGGAAAAGCACAGCTCGCCCCGTCGCCCCGACTCGGAAACCCCAAGTCGGATAAAGATTTTGCCGCGGCGAGAGGCGCAACATCGAGTAGGAGAGCCCCGCACGCAAAGTAGTACGTAGGAAATAGAGCGTCTCGTAGAGCTGGAAGCCATCCGTCCGATACTCCGCACTCGGCTGGTTGTTTACGCTCGTGCCCACTGTCCCCGACAGGGAGTGGTTATACATTTTTTCGCCCCAGTGGTAGGGGAAGGTTAACAAGAGCTGGGCATGGTAGTACTGTTTTCGTTCTCGGTGATAGTCTCCCCAAGTGGCATACCCCATCGTCCGCTCGTCAGTATAAAAGCCAACCGAGACACGCGGCCAAGCCCCAAGCCAATCTATTGCGAGCGAACCGCCATGCCCATGGTTGTAGAAATAGCCGCCCGACACCGCCAAGGTAGCCGTCGGGTTCTGTGACATGACCGAGAGCCCTGGCATGATGCCCGTCAGGGTCTCGATATCTGACTTCGGATTCATGTACAGGGGCGCCCAACTGTGCCAATGCAGCATATTGCGCAAGGGTGCATAACGTTTCCCCGCCGAGCGATCGACTGGCGCGTGCCGCAACGTCTGCTCTTGTGCATACAGCGTCGGTTGCGGGAAAACGAGGCGTGGTGCAAGCGAAGAGAGCGTCAGCGTATCGGCAATGTGTCGCGCCACACGCCGCACCTCATAGCCGTTGATCGTATAGGCGGCGTAGAGCACCGCCGTATCACACGATTGCACATATTCACTCCCGTAGGGTGAGAGCGCCAGCTGTTGCAAATGCATCGTCCTAGCGCGTAACGAGTCACCCCAGACCTCTTTCCACGGTAAAAAGAACCCCCTTCGCACAAAATCGTGGGTAGCGGAGAAGTAGACCCCCGTGCTATCACAGCTCAGATGGGCAAGGTCTAACTTCACAGGGGGGAGCACCGTATCGAGCTGCCCCCTCGCCCAATCATATCGCAAGAGAAATACCCCCTCGTCACTCACAGCACGCAGGAGCGACGTCTGCCCGTTATCTCCTTGGGTCAACTCCCTGAGCTCCATGCCAGCAAAGGGTGCTTGCACGCGCGTGCGGAGCTCTCCATTGGTTAGCTTCCACTCGGCTATACGATAAGCGCCCTCTGGGCTCACCTCTATCGCACGCACAACCCCCGACGCGACATCGGGTTGCGGCGAGAGGGCATGCGTACCTGAGGTGAGCTTGCGCACAGCGCCCGTGGTCAGGTTACAGAGCCAAATATTCGACTCTTGTTCTTTGCTGAAAAAAGGGTTCGATTTCAATTGCACCCACGCCGCCACCGTATCTGAATAGCGAATAGCCCCCTGTATACTCCGAATCTGGGTAATTCGCACGGCGCGCGTAGACTCAAAACCTTCTTTCTCCCAGAGGGTTTGCCACGCGTCATAGCTTCGTTGCAAATAATAGTAGCGTTGCGTGGTAGGGGAGTAGTGCGGATAGAGTTGACTCCGAAACTTTCCCCTCCGTTGTACCTCGGCGACGGTGTCTGTCTCACGCGTTGTTTCCACCAATCCCTCTAGCGCCTTTTGAAAGAGCTGGGGGCGTGTCTGCCCAGTAAACTTCTTGATGGCAAAATAGAAGGGGAAGAGTTTGTAGGCGTTCCACGTCGTGTAGTTTAACACCTCGGGCCAGAACATCGCTCCGTATTGTGCATACCCCTGCGCCACCATCAACGCCCCAAACTCATAATGGGTCGGCACAAAGTAGCGATACGAACCGTTTAGATACTGGTCATAGGAGAGGCACTGCCCCGTGAGGAGCTCCGTCCGGTAGTGTTGATAGGTGAGGGCAGAGTGTAAGCGACCGATCCGCCCATGGGCACTTTCGTAAAACATGGCGTCGCCCTCTAAGAACCAACGGGGCGTGACCGCGGCCCCGAGCGCCACGGCTTGTTGCCCTAGGAAGTAACCAGCCGCGCCGAGCGCATTCCAATCGAGGGCATTCATCTGGGCATAGTGGCGCAACTCGTGGGAAAGGAGGTGGGTTAACCACGGCGTAGGCTCGACCGACTCGCCTGCCGACATAGAGTAACATTCCATCCGTGCGGGTGTCCACGCGACGAAGCCATTGCTATAGGTCGTGCGGTGTCGCAAGATGATCGGGAAGTCGTTCACGCGGCGCGAGGTAAGGTTCACGGTCGGTAGATTGTAGCGAAGGACGTCTGCCACGCGCTGTGCCGTGGAGTCGGCGGTGAGGGGATAGATAATCCGGAAATTCTCCACCCGCAGCTCCTTACGCCGCAGAAACGACGACTCGCCGCCATCGAGGTAAAACTGGGCGCGGAGCGAAGGAGAGATAAGCACGAAACAACTCAGTAGTGTGCCATAGAGTAGCGCGAGTCTCATCACCAATCTGTTTTTCTGTAACGAAGGTAGGCAAAAAGGGAAAGAGGTAGGGCAAAAGAAAAGGGGCAACCTGCTTTCGCAGACCGCCCCTTTTGTCTAGAAGAAATTGTTAGACTAGTACTTAACCACCTTTACACTCTTTTGCGCAGTATTTACTCCGTAAAAACGCACAAAATAGATACCCGCAGGTAGTTCCGAGGTTTCGACGATGACCTCAGCCCCTTCCAACACTCCTGAGCGTATCGCAACACCCGATAGCGAGAGCAACTCATAGTGTGCCGCAACCCCCTCGGGGTTTGCTATCCGCAACTGGGAGGTGAAGGGGTTAGGAGCAAGCGTTACGCTAGAAAGGAGCGCATCCTCGACTGCTTGCGGAGGCTTCGGGTTGTCTGGGGTAGTGGACGCTTTTACTGTCACTACACACGTTGCCGTCTTGTCTCCATCTACGGTCGTTACCGTAATGGTCGCCGTGCCTGCGCCCACGGGTGTGACCTTGCCAT
>CALHZE010000221.1 GCA_938040915.1 uncultured Bacteroidia bacterium
TGATCTATTTCTTCACTCACCGCTTCCCTCTATTGGGACGTGTGTCAAAACTCCGTTCCTCGTCTCCTAATACAACCGAATGGCGTTGTAGCAATCCCTCCTCTATCCGACACAAAAAGCGAGAGTCGCCCACTGGTAAGGCAACTCTCGCTTGATGTAAGTCCCACCTCCTGTTCGCCTCAACGCCTAGCTAAGGCGAACAGCGAATAGTCTTTCAAAACCACGAGCTATCAGCCCTCCCTCGATACTACTTTTTCAACCAACGGTCAAGCCAACCGAAGAACTCATATTGCCATACCATGACATTCTGCGGCTTGCTCACAAAATGCGTTTCGTCTGGGTAAACACACAACCGAGCCGGCACGCCCAACAGTTGCGCCGCATTAAACGCTTGAAGTCCCTCTGTATAAGGAATGCGGAAATCATGCTCGCCCACAATGATGAGAATCGGCGTATCCCACTTCTTTACCAAAAGGTGCGGACTGTTGGCAAACGAACGCTGCGCCGTGTAATTAGCGCGATCCCAATACGGACCACCGAAATCATGGTTGGGAAAGAACGTCTCTTCGGTTGAGTTATAGAAACTCTCAAAGTTGAACATTCCGTTGTGCGCCACAAAAGCCTTAAAACGTCCGTTGTGAACCCCAGCCAGATAATACACCGAGTAACCCCCATAAGAGGCACCCGCAGCCCCGAGACGTTCCTTATCACACCACGGTTCTTTCGCAACCTCATCGATTGCGGTAAGATAATCACGGATGTTCTGACCACTATAGTCACCCGAGATCTGCGCATTCCACGCCTGACCAAACGAAGGCACGCCATGACGATTGGGCGCAACCACCACATAGCCCATCGAAGCCATCAACTGCAAATTCCACCGATAACTAAAGAACTGACTCACGGTGCTTTGAGGTCCCCCTTGGCAGTAAAGCACCGTAGGATACTTTTGCGTAGAATCGAAGTCGGGTGGATAGATAATCCACGTCAACATCTGCCCACCATCCGTCGTGCGCATCCACCGCCCTTCCACACGGCTAAACTTAATCGAGGAATAGATATCATCATTGATGTGTGTAAAGGGCTCACACTGGTTATTGCGGTAAGTGTAAAGTTCTGCCCCCTTGTTGAGCTGCGTCGTAGCAATGAGCCACTCATTATTAGCAGTCAACCCTGCCCAATTGACATTCCACTGCCCATCAGTTATCTGACGGATGTTACCCGAGGCTACCTCAAGCTCGAAAAGCTGAATCGTCCCCTTGAGACCACTGCGGATATAAATAGACTTGCCATCGGCACTCCACTGATACTGATCGGCATTCTGATCCCACTTTTCGGTCAAAAGGCGTTTTTCACCCGTCTTAACATCAAGACACATGAGCTCCATTTTATCGCTTTCATAGCCAGGAGTACGCATCCGTTGCCAAAGAAGAAGTGTACCATCAGGCGACGGAACAGGGAGCTTATCATACCCTGGATTCTCCGGAGTAAGATTTACCGTAGCACCGTCAGCAAGCGTGTAACGATAGATATCCGAATTCGTGCCCGTAGCATACGCCCGTCCCGTCTGTTTCTTAGAGGTATAGTAAATTGCATCAGAACTCGGCGCCCAAACCACGTCCTCAGCGTCAAAATAAGGCGCCAGAGGGGTATCATATGGTTCGCCCTCGTTAATATCCCGCCCCGGTTGCATGCCCTCAAGCGAGAAAGCGGTCAAAAAGAGATGAGAGTACTGCCCATCGACCCAATAATCCCAATGGCGATACATGAGACTATCAATAATCCGCACATTCGCATTCGGGCAATTGGGATAGCGATCCGCCGTAGTTTTTTCCACCTGCACCTTGCGAGAATAAAGAAGTTGTGCCCCATTCGGCGAGATCCAATACGATTCAAGCCCCTCGGGGAACGAGGTCAACTGTTTGGGCTTCACCTCTGCCTCAAGACTTAACTCGAAGAGCTGCGACACGCCATCAACCGCCTTTAAGAACACAATCCGCTTCCCATCGGCGAGCCACTGTGGCGAGTTTCCCCCCTCGTGAAGAAGGCGCGGGGTCGTTTCTTTAATCCCCTGCAAATAGATCCGCGTCCCGTTTTTCGCCTGGCGGATGT
>CALHZE010000222.1 GCA_938040915.1 uncultured Bacteroidia bacterium
CCTCGAGCCCTTCTGTTCGGTTGTCTATGGTAAGTTGCAATGGGCGACGCTCATAGATTGTCACATTCTTGTTAGGCATCGTGAAGCGATAGGTGCCATCAGACTGGAGCTCGGGGGTGACATCTTCAGACTCCAGATAGCTGTTTTGCAGGGTGGGTCTGAAGGTTACCACACTGTTGACAGGGACTTCCATATTTACATCCGACCCGCGCTGTGTGCTGATGAAGAGAGTCTTGAACACCTTCGATACACGGAAGGAAACATTAGACGCTCTCATCTTGACTTGGTAGCGCGAGTTCTCTTCCAAAGTAGTGAGCTCGGCGTTCCCCCTAGTGATCGCTGCCTGCACGAGATGGTTGTCGGGGTTGTTTGTCACTCTAAAGATAACCTCATTCCCTGGACGCAATCTGTTTAGGTCAAAGCTCGTTTCCTGCTCAAGCCCTAACCCACCGTTTTCACCATAATCCAAGCTATAGAAGCTAGCCTTCTGCATCGTGAAGGTCACGTTCTCCTCGCCCACGACAAACTGATAGCGCTTGTCGTTTACGAGCGTCTCTACTGGGACGTTGCAATCGATATCGACGTCGTCATTATCATTGTTCCCTATTTCTATCATCACCACGTCGCCCGTCTTGACACGATAAAGCGTGCGCCTATAACCGTTTGATTCCAGAGTACGCGTTTCGCCGTTCACCTGTGCCTCGCGAGGATAGCTCATCCCACTACTTCCATTGTCAATAAAGTTCACTCGCAAGTAGTCTTTCCACGTGATCAACAGCGTCGCATCATCATCGCCCATCGTTACCTTAAAGACGTTAGTCTCAGGCGAGGTGAGCTGCGCGCTCCCTGCCGTTATCTTGAAGAAGGGGAACGAATCTGACGGCACATACCCAGACCCCTTGAGACGGAAGGTTACCTCGTCGCCACTTACCAGCTCGGTCAGGTCGGCAGGCTCGTGGGTAAATGCGTCAGAAGCATCATCTATGTGACCTTGTATGTTCAGGGAGTGCACACTCTTCCGTTCGAAGCGGAGGGTCGCATTCGCCGCGGGCATTACAAAGGCAAAGACCTTGTTTTTGGTCGTTGCGGCGACCTCGTTCCCAGTTTCCACGTGTACGCACTTGAGCGGGATATTCTCACTGTTCTGTAGCCGGACGGTCACCGTCGAGCCAATCAAGACATGCTTGAGCGAAGCGGGCTCGGTGGTGTAAGTTAAGCCCAGCTCGCCCATTTCGACCTTGAGCTCAGCATTGGGGAGCTCCTCAAACGAGAGGGTGACGTTGCCCGCAGGCATGGTGACCTCATACTTGAGATACTGCTCGATGACGTTGCAGGTCACCCCAGCCGTGACGGTGTGCTTTACGGGTAAGACCTCGTCGTTTTTGAGGGTCACGACCACCTTGTCGCTCGCATGGAGCGCGGTGAGGGTTTTGTCAGCTTCGTAGGTCAAGCCCGTCACCCCAGTATTAACCGTGAGGGTATAGGTAGGCTCGGTATACTTGGTCACCTTAAGCGTCACGGGGGTGTTGCCCATCCGCAATTGATAGGTACGGTTTGGCGACACGGTCACGATCTCTAGGTTGTCAGCCGTGAGGGTCAATCGATCATTATTGGGATTGGTGATCTTGAGCGTCACGAGTGTGCCGGGCGCAAGCGCAGCGATCGCCTCTGGAGTAGTCTTCCACTCATAGCCCGTCACATCGAGGATTAAGGGGTTAGTCACCTCGGCTGCTTCCACGAGGGTAAAGGTAGCGGCAGCGCTCCCCATCGTTACTTGATAGACCTTGTTCTCGGTCAGTGTCTTGAGCGTAGCCCCTGGACAGGTGGCTAGGTAATTCTTGCCTTCGGGTGCGCTCACCATGATTGTTACTACGGTGCCCGCCTGTAGGTTTGTGATATTGGCGGGTGTGTGGGTAAAGGTAACCCCAGCGGGTGGGGTAGCCAACGTCAAGGCATTTTCTGTCTCGGCTGCCGTGACGGTAATTTCTGCCGTAGCGGGCAACACGGCGGGTTGCACGAGCGAGGAGACTCGGATCGTCCCCGCGCCGACACGCTTGCCCGTAAAAGCGCCATTGGGGGCAATATCGACCAAGTCGCCGCCAGCCGCCTCGTCGGGCGTTACAGCCCACTTGAGAACGCCTGAATAGAGACGCCCGTCGACCTCGAGCATAGGTTGGCTCGTCTCGCCGACCTTGAGGGTCATGTCGTGCAACTTGGTAAAGCTAAATGCTGGCACGACCCGCACGCGAATCACCGCTGGCTCGGCAGCAGGGTTGTGTGTCGAGTAGGCACGCACGAGGTATTCGCCCACAGCATAACCATTAATTTCCACCTTTGCGCCATTACTGGTACCGCCGGCATAGCGCGCCAACACCGTTGGGTCTTGGAGACCATCGACAAAGACGCCGACCGACTTGTCTGTCGCCTCGGTGGTAACCTTGACTTCGATA
>CALHZE010000223.1 GCA_938040915.1 uncultured Bacteroidia bacterium
TTTCAGGTTGTTCACCCCGCTAAAAAGGGTCGTCTTACTAAACTTGGTAATCCCCGTAAGGAAAGCAAAACGGATGTACTCGTCACACTGCTTAATTACCTCGTAAAAGGCTTTAAGCTGTGCACGAATCGCGTTATTGAGCGCTTCGTTAGTCACTGTTTCGAGAAGGGGCTTGTCGTATTCATCAATAAGAACGACGACCTGCTTGCCCATCTTCTTGTATGCACATTGCACGACAGCTCGGAAACGTCCTGCAGGTGTTTTAGCCACCCCATCGCTCCCATACAATGCTTCCCATGCCGCGAGGTGTGTTTCCAAACAATTCTCTAGGATGTCAAGGCTAGAGAAATTCTCTGCATTGAGTTCCAGATAAAGCACGGGCGACGCCTCCCACGGCTCGCGCTTTTCCCTACGCGCGATCTCCTCTTCCTGCTCCGCAATGTACAGTCCATCAAAGAGTTCTTTTCGCCCTTCAAAATAGGCGCGTAGGGTTGACAAAAAAAGGCTTTTCCCGAAGCGGTGCGGGCGGCTTAGGAAAAAAATACGTCCGAGAGAGAAGAGCTTTTCGATATACTGTGTCTTATCTACATAGAGATCGTCGTCGTTGCGCAACTGTTTGAAGCTTTGCGTGCTTATGGGTAAGCGGCGTGAACTATTCATTTCCGACCAGTGTTCCTTGCCACGAAGATAGTAAAAAGCGCTAATGGGGAACGGGGGGTGATCCAGAGGCGGCGCGCCGCTTTGCCTCCCCCCCACGAACCTTTTCGCACCCTCATCGTCATTCGCCTGTCTGGCGTGCCAGATCGCCCCTTTTCCCTAGAAGAATTGAGTACTTTTGCAAGCAGATTTGAGTAAAATCCCCACGAGATTTGAGTAAAATCCGCGTTAGATTTGAGTAAACCTGTCGCTAGATTTGAGCATGGACTATATCCGCGAACCATATCACACCCTAAGAGCACGCCTCCAAGAGCCAAGGAAGTTTATGCAAGTATTGGCAGGACCGCGGCAAGTGGGAAAAAACACCCTCGTAGAGCAGGTGCTCCAAGGCGTAACCATCCCCTATTCGATGGAAGTGGCAGACGCCGTCGCGCCGCAAGATAGTGATTGGATACGCAGAGTGTGGGAAGGGGCACGAACCACGATGGCGCTCCGTGCAGAGGCGGAACGCCCTTAGCGCCGGACGCACGCGATAGGCGTCCGTACCAAACACAGATCCCCCATTCCCCCGTAGGGGTTTAGCGTGCTAAACCCGCAATTCGCGCCCGATAGGGCGTCGC
>CALHZE010000224.1 GCA_938040915.1 uncultured Bacteroidia bacterium
GGGCGGGTCTATGATGCAGAGAGTCGCGCGCCGATTCCCGACGTGAGTATCGCGTTGTTAGGGTTACCGGTAGGGACAATCAGTTCGGACGAGGGGGTCTTTTTTTTAGAGACGCGTAAGAGTGCTGACACACTTGTGGCGGCATCGGTGGGTTATGAGCCGCAAAAAGTTCGCATTCAACGAGGTACTTATCAAGAAGTAACGCTTGCGCTAAAGCCCTTGGAGATAGCCTTGGAAGAGGTCGTGGTGCGGCGGGAGCGCAATCCGGCGCTGCCGATTCTAGACTCTGTTATCCGCCACAAGCAGCGGAATAACCCTAGGAGTATCCCGTTGTATTCCACGCACGTATACAACAAGATAGAGGTAGATGTGAACAACATCGATAGCAGCTTTTTTGATACGCCAGGGTTGCGAGACATGCGTTTTTTAGCGCGAAATATCGACACAAATGCTGCGACGGGGAAGACTTTTTTGCCGGTCTTTCTTTCCGAATCATTGTCGCGGTATCATTACCGTAGCGATCCCGAGACGTCGCGGGAGGTTATTTATGCCTCGCGGATGTCTGGAGTGGAGCGAGATGACCTCACGGAGTTCTCAGGGGAGCTTTATCAGGACTTCAACTTGTATGAGAACTATATGTCGGTATTCAACCAGGGGCTCGTTAGCCCAATCCATGACAACGGGACGTTTTATTACCATTACTTTCTAGTAGACAGTGCCGTGTATGATGGCTATAAGCAGTACCGGATATCGTTCCGCCCTCGTCGGAAGCAGGAACCGACGTTTAAGGGGTATATTTGGGTAGATACGCGGGGGTATGCCGTAACAGAGGCGCAATATGAGCTAGACCGCTCAGTAAACCTCAATTTCGTGAACTATGTTATGGTGCAGGAGCGTTTCCGGCGTCATGAAGAGCAGGTGTGGTTTCCGGAACGGAAATATTTTTTCTTGGACTTGAACCTTACGGACAAATCGTTTGGTTTCTTTGGACACAAGACGACGCTTTATGACTCGTTGTGCTTGGGCGTTCCAATCCCGCGCGAACTTTTGCGTTCGCCTAACGAAGTGGTCGTAAAGAGTGTCGTGAATGAGTATTCGGCGCGAGCGTGGGATACGCTCCGTCGAGAGGAGCTGTCGCACAAAGAGCAAGTTATTTATCGAAATGTAGACACGGTGAAGACGTTGCCCTTTTACAAGAACGCGCGAGCGCTAACCGAATTGCTCGTCAACGCCCACTGGAAATTGGGTTATGTGGAGTTAGGGCCAGTGCAGCAGTTCTATAGCTTCAATCCGGTAGAGGGGTCGCGTGTGGCGTTGGGAGGGCGCACCACGAACCTTTTTCACCCCAAGCTACGCTTAAGTGGGCTTGTTGCTTATGGGTTTGAGGATCAGTGTTGGAAATGGCGCGGAGGGGTGGAATATGTACTGGAGCGTTACCCGTGGCGTAAGCTATCATTAGTGGCGCGGCATGATATGTTACAGCTTGGTCAAGCGGAACGGACTCTTAAACAAGATAATATACTGGCATCTGTGGGACGTAGATATAAGAATTATTCGTTAGCCCCTGAGCATCACTATCAACTGCGTTACTTCCATGAGTTTTATACTGGGCTGTCGCTACAGGGCGATGTGGGGCACAGAGTCCATTTTCCTAACTCGCATGTAACCTTTTTACGCTCGGATGGGAAGACGATAAACTCAATCTGCTATACCTACGTTGGTGTAGAGTTCCGCTGGAAGCATAAGGAGAAGTATTTCACCAACTATTTCGAACGCCAGTCAATCGGGAGTGATTATCCGGAGGTAACGCTTAGTACTCAAGGGGCGTTACGGGGGGTGTTGTGGACAGACTATAGCTTCTTGAAAGTGCGAGGGCGCATACGTCAGAAGTTATACGTACATCCCGTCGGTTATGCTTGGTTGTTGGTAACGGGAGGGGTGATTTTGGGGAGAGTGCCGTATCCGCTGTTAGAATTTCATGAGGGGAGCAATACGTATGCGATCTCTCGATTCGGTTTTGATAGATTAGGCTTTTATGAATTAGTCTCAGACCGGTGGATAAGTGCCTCGTACGAACATCATTTTATGGGGTTCTTTCTTAACCACGTGCCTTTAATCCGACACCTCAAATTGCGAGAACTCGCGGGAATAAAAGGAGTTTGGGGGGATGTGACTTCCACGAACCTTGGTTT
>CALHZE010000225.1 GCA_938040915.1 uncultured Bacteroidia bacterium
TGCCGACCGCCGTGCCAAGGAGAATCGTGCCAAAAATCCCATTGAAATAGAGAAAGAACTCAAACGTCCGCTTTCCCAAGACATTCCGCGGCTTCGTCCGAAACTCATAAGCTACGGCCTGAAGCACGAAAAAAAGTAGTATCGCTATCCAGACCCAATAAGCCCCGCCAAAACTCGTAGAGTAAAACAGTGGGAATGAGGCAAAGAACGCCCCTCCGAACGTAACCAAGGTGGTAAAGGTAAACTCCCACTTGCGCCCCATCGCATTCACAAGCATCAGCCGCTCGCGCTCATTCTTCGCCAAAGTGAAAAGGAATGTTTGACCACCTTGCACAAAGAGTAAGAAAACCAACAATGCACCAAGAAGGGAAACTAAAAACCACCAGTACTGCTGTAAAAATTCGTATGACATTACCCTATCTCCTCCTTAGTGTGTTTATTTTTCCTTCGGTCCGAGTTTGATTTGCTTGAACATAATGCTCATCTCCGCAACCAAGAGCACCGTAAAGAGAAGCGCAAAAATGATAAAGGTCACCTGTACGGCGCTCGCATCGATACGCGACACTGCAGAAACCGTCGGCATAATATCCTGGATTACCCACGGCTGACGCCCCACCTCTGCGACAATCCACCCCGCTTGGCTACAAATATACACGAGCGGAATCATGAGAATAGAGGTCACAAGCAACCAGCGACTCTTGAGCTTGCGCTTCCAAGTAAAATGAAGCACCACCAAGAAGAAAAGTAGGAAGAGCCCCCCTAATAGCACCATAATGTGGAAAGAGTAGAAAGTCAACGGAACGTTGGGAATCAAACTCTGCGTATCGTTCAGATATCCATAACCGAAATACTTGAAGTTCTTTTCCAGTTCTGCGCGAGCCGAGGTCATTTCTTCCTTATTCCCTGCCTCACGCGCCTCTGTATAGCGACGCAAAGCGGCAATTGCCACGCGCCCCATATTGATTTTCTCTTGTGCCGAGGGCTCTGTCACTTGTTCTCCCTGCGTATTGACGTAAGTATAGCCGCCCTTAATAAGATCCTTTATCCCAGGCACGAAAGCGTTAAAATCATGATACCCCAACCACGAGAGCA
>CALHZE010000226.1 GCA_938040915.1 uncultured Bacteroidia bacterium
CACCATGTAACTGTCATGTAACTGAGCGTGGTAAAATCGCGCACCGCTTTTCCTACAAGCCTGATAAAATCAGGGGGCTGGGCATGTAACTGGCATGTAACTGGCATGTAACTGGCATGTAACTGGAGTCCCCGTTAGGGGTTACCCCATATTCCCTATCTTTGTGAGTTCACAACCACGAAGAGCATGACCGACGAACAACCCACCCCACAGACGCACGTGATCATCGAGGGCGCGCGCGTCCATAACCTGAAGAACGTGAGCGTCGCTATCCCTCACAATGCCCTTACCGTGGTGACGGGACTTAGCGGTAGCGGCAAGTCATCACTCGTCTTTGACGTCATCTATGCCGAGGGACAACGTCGCTATATGGAGACCCTCAATGCCTACGCGCGGCAGTTCTTGGGTAATATGGAGCGCCCCGACGTCGACTATATTGACGGTCTTGCCCCCGTGATTGCCATCGAGCAGCGCACCACGGGGCGCAATAGCCGCTCAACCGTCGGCACGATTACCGAGATTTATGACTACCTCCGTTTGCTCTACTCGCGCGCAGCAACCGCCTACTCGCCAGTAACTGGCGAGGCGCTTACGAGCCACACCTCCGAGGAGATCGACGAGCTCATACGCTCCTCCTATTCCGGACGAGCGGTGGCACTCTGTGCCCCTGTGGTGCGCGGACGCAAGGGACACTACCAGAAGCTCTTTGCAGACCTCATGCACCGCGGCTACCTCTACGTGCGCGTTGATGGCAAGGTGATTGAAATGACCACCGACATGAAGCTCGACCGCTATGCCGTTCACGACATCGAGCTCATTATAGACCGCCTCGAAGTGCCCACGCTCCCGACCGAGCGATTCTCTAATTCGGTGTTAGAGACCTTAAGGCGCGGGAAAGGGCTTTTGTTAGTCGTAGATCTCGAGAGTGAGAACAGTCGCTACTATTCTCGTCAACTCATGTGCCCGACCTCGGGTTATACGTTGCCCGACCCCGAGCCACACACCTTCTCATTTAACTCACAGTACGGAGAGTGCCCCATCTGTCACGGGTTGGGGGTGCTGGAGGGCGTCCCGCCGCGGAGCTACTTCGAGGAACGACGGAAGAAGAAACTCAGCGCCGTTCTCGACGAACTCTATTACTCCTTCCAAAAGACAGACTGTTTTACCGCCATACAGATGTGGTTAGCAGGGTGGCTCTCTGGTCACGGACTCCCGCTTACAGCTACCCTAGACGACTTGTCGCCAGAGCTCCGCGACCGCTTCTTTCAGTCTTCGCAGCCAGAGCCTTTTGACCGGAAGGTGCTTAAAAAAGACTCTTACCTCGGCGGACTCTTATTTGCCGATTGGCGTAAGCGGCAGATGGCGCTACAGGAAGACAAAGTGCCGACCCGCGTGCAGTTTGACGAACTAGACGATGACAAGATCCTCGATGCGCATAGTGGTATTTTAGAGTACATCGATCGGCTGAACCGTGAGCTCGGCACGACGGCGCTCATCGAGGCTTTTCACGATGCTTTCGACGAGACGCCTTGTTACGCATGTGGGGGGACGCGTTTGAGTGAAGAGGCGCGTTGCTTTCGGATTGGGGGGAAAGACATCGCCCAAGTGTGTGACCTCCCGCTTAGTGGCTTTGCCGAGTGGATTGATTCGTTACACGGGCTCTTGGGGGGGACGCGCCAAGCGGTCGCCGAGGAGATCCTCAAGGAGATTCGCACGCGGGTGCATTTTCTTGTAGAGGTGGGGCTCGGTTATCTTTCGCTTAGCCGCCCCTCTAATACGCTCTCGGGGGGCGAGAGCCAGCGCATCCGCCTAGCGACGCAAATTGGGACAAACCTCGTCAACGTGCTCTATATCCTTGACGAACCGAGCATTGGGCTACATCCGCGCGACAACACCAAGCTCATTGATTCGCTCAAAACACTGCAGGCACAAGAGAACACGATTATCGTCGTCGAGCACGACGAAGAGATGATGCGGGCGGCAGACTATCTCATCGACCTCGGTCCTGGCGCTGGACGCCACGGGGGACAGATTATCGCCGCCGGAACGCCCGCAGAGGTCGCGCAACAGACCGGCATCACGGCCGACTACCTGAGTGGACGCAAGCAGATTGTTACGCCTGCCACCCGTCGTGCGGGCAACGGGCATGTGCTCAAGCTCAAGGGGGCACATGGCAACAACCTAAAGCATATCGACGTAGCGTTTCCCCTCGGAACCCTCATCTGTGTGACGGGCGTATCGGGGAGTGGTAAGTCGACCCTCGTGAATGGGACGCTCTACCCGATCCTTAACCGCGCCATCTATCGCTCGCCTAAACAGCCGTTGCCTTATGAGGAGATCGAGGGGCTGGAGTGGGTTGACAAGGTCATCCGAGTTGATCAGAGTCCGTTGAGCAAGAACCCCCGCTCGAACCCCGCAACGTTTACGGGGGTCTTTACCGACATCCGTAATCTCTTTGCCGCAACACAGGATGCGAAGGTGCGTGGGTTTGAGGCACGACGTTTCTCTTTCAATGTCGCGGGCGGGCGTTGTGAGACTTGTAAGGGCTCGGGGTACGAGCTGATTGAGATGAACTTCCTCCCCGATGTGCAGGTGCGTTGCTCAGCGTGTGACGGCGAACGCTATAACCGCGAGACGCTTGCCGTGCGCTATAAGGGGAAAAACATCTCGCAGGTGCTGGATATGACAGTCAACCAAGCGTATGAGTTCTTTCAGAACCTCCCTTCGCTAGAACGGCGCTTACAGGCGATCCGCGAGGTGGGGATGGGCTATATCAAGCTTGGGCAGATGTGCGCCACCCTCTCGGGAGGCGAGAACCAGCGGGTGCGCCTCGCCACCGAATTGGCGAAACGCGACACAGGGCAAACCATTTATATCTTTGACGAACCCACAACGGGGCTACACTTTGCCGACGTACAGCAACTCCTGTCGGTCTTTAACGCCCTAGTCGACCGAGGTAACACGGTGATCGTGATTGAGCACAACCTCGATGTGATTCGGAGCGCTGACTACCTCATCGACATCGGTCCGGAGAGTGGTGAGGCGGGTGGCTCGGTCATAGCGACGGGGACGCCCGAGGAGGTCGCGGGTGGCGAGGGGTATACCGCCGAGGCGTTGAGAGAGGTATTGAAGTAAGGGGGGGCTTATTTATTACACCTGCGCGAGATGAGTTCAAGGTATTGTTCCTGCATCTCCTTGGGGAGGAAGCTCTGGCGGATACAGTTCTCCCATGCCGGGAGGACTTTCTGAAAACGCGCAAAGAGCTTGTCACAGACCTTGAGGTCAAGCCCCGAGGCGGTCATGGCTTCTAGGAAATGAGCACGCGAGAGCTTACGTTTCTTACCACAGAGGGTCAACGCAAGCTCCTCCGTGTCAGAGGGGAGCACCAATGCCGTCGCCAGAAGGTCGTAAGCTGGCGTAAGTTGATAGGCATCGCTATCTGGGGCATAAAGCGAGTAGTTCTTGAGGTGCATATCGGCATTCCCCACCAGCCAAGCAAAGAAGACCTGTTCCCAATACTTTACCAAATCGAGCTTTGGCACTGAGCTGTACTGCAGAATAAGCTTAGCTATCAGTTCGTGCGACCCACGATACTTGTACTCTGTGAGGCGCTCGGCAAGCTGACACATATCCTCCATTGGGAGCTTCTCCCCTTTCGGAGTTCGGTCTATACGCCGCGTGATATAGGCGAGCGCACCGTCGCTAAAACGAATGAGCCCATGCGGCACAGTCTCTATCTTAGCCAGTTCGGCAAGGTGCATCGTAAGGTCTTCCAATTCGGGCAAGTGCGGATAAAGCTCCGTTTGCGGCTTAAGGATAAAACGCCCCCATAAGCCCACAATGGTGAAACGCTTGGGGGCGTGGTTCATCTGGTCGATGTCTAAGGAAAGCTTGGGT
>CALHZE010000227.1 GCA_938040915.1 uncultured Bacteroidia bacterium
AGCTTGAACTCAAAGACATAAATGATGTCATCGGTGTGCACTACGGCATCGACACGCCCAACGGGCGTATGTACCTCGGTTTCGGTGTGCTGCCCCATAAGCGAAAACACGAGGTAAGCGGCGACCTGTGCGTCACGCTCGCGGTACTTTATCGCCTCTGCTGTCATCGTGTCGTAGGGAATGCCCCCAATAATCCCCTCCAAGCGCTCCATGAAGGCATCGACATCACCCGAATGGATTTCGCATAAGAAGTTCGAGATCTCCTCACCGGAATTGAGTACTTTGCTCGGAGAGTAGCCCGCGAGCAGATTCTTCATAAAGCCATATTTGACTTCCTCGTTGGGGAAGCCAAGACGATAGACATCAGTTTGGGCAATGTACTCTTTGATAGTCAAATACCCTGCTTGAAAGAGAATCGGGATCGGGTCTTTGGTTTCTGTGGGACTCACCTCTAGTCCTTCCTGATCCTTGGTTACATCGTTGTCTAATTTTGGTAGGAAAAAGTGCCGGTCTTTAAGATACTTGACGAGGAAGGTAGGAGTCCCCGTGGCGTACCAATAATTCCCTAATTCTTTCTTTTTGAGCACGTTGAGTAAACTGAACGGGTTGTAAACATGTGCACCACGCCGTGCAAATAGATAGCCGTCATAGCGTTTTCTGAGCCGCACGAGCATTTCGTCGTGCGGATGTCCTTGTTCTCCAGCAAGGGCGTCTAATTCTGGGGCAAAATCAGCCACGAGCTCCTCCTCGGTAATGCCACAAATCCCAGCGTATGCGGTGTCCATACTGATATCGTTGAGGTTGTTGAGCCCACTAAAGATGGTCAGCTTACCAAATCGAGACACCCCCGTCAGAAAGACGAACCGAATCGACTCTCCGCAACTCTTGATATTACTATAAAAGGCATAGAGTAACGAGCGAAACTGCTCGTACTGCGTGTCGTCTGTCACGGAGTTCAAAAGGGGCTTGTCGTATTCGTCTACCAAGATCACGACCTTTTGTCCCGTCTTTTCATGGGCGCGACGGATAACACCGCCGAAGCGCGTAGCGTGTTCCTGCTCCGCTTCGTCTCTACCGTAGAGCCTTTCCCACGCCACGAGGTGCGTCTCTAATAGGTTCTCTAGCTCAGAGGCAGTCTTATAAGCCCCAGTATTCAAATCTAAGTAGAGCACAGGGTGTATTGCCCACGCCTCGCGCCCTTGTTGGGCAGCAAGTTCGGGCTCGAGCTGCCCCATCGCCAAGCCCTCAAACAGCTCTTTTTGCCCAAGGAAATAGGCTTTGAGGGTGGAAAGGAACAGGCTCTTACCAAAACGACGCGGACGGCTTAAGAAGTAATACTTTCCGGTCAATAATTCTTTGATGTACTGGGTTTTGTCGACATAGACAAAGCCCGACTCTCGTAAATCAGAGAAGCTCTGTACGCCGATGGGTAAATCTCTTGTCTGTCTAAGCATCTTCCGTCCTTTCGTTCTTGCTACGAAGGTAGGGAAAA
>CALHZE010000228.1 GCA_938040915.1 uncultured Bacteroidia bacterium
TTGCTCCGTAACGAAAGTCTTGTATCTGGCTACTATCCATTTCCACGCCCTTATCTAGCTTGGGAATGGAGTAGGCATTCCGCTGCAGATACCTGACGACGTAATTGGGCGTGGCGCTATCAAACCACGAGAACTCGTACTGCTTTACTGCTAAGACGTTCAGTAGACTGAACGGGTTATAGACATTTTCGCCGTGTCGTGCGAAGCAATAACCGTCATATTTCTTTTTGAGTGTCACTCGCGTTTTCCCCACGGTGCTTTTCGTCGCTTTGGCGAGCTCCTCTATTGCGGGCATGAGAGCTTGAGAGAGTTCCTCCTCGGTAAAGCCACAAATGGCGGCATAGTTATCTAAGAGGGTAATGTCTCTTAGGTTATTGACGCTACTAAAGAGGGTGGTCTTACTAAACTTGGTGATGCCCGTAAGGAAGGCAAAGCGGATGTAGAGGTCACACTGCTTGAGCACCTCGTAAAAGGCGCGGAGGAGTGTCCGGTTCGTTTCGTTCAATTCGGGCTCTCCTAGGGTCTCAAGGAGGGGCTTGTCATATTCGTCCACGAGGATAACGACTCTTTTCTTTGATACTTCGTAGGCGCGCTTGATGACGGCGCTAAAGCGTCCTGATAGGGTTTGTGCTACGCCGTCACTTCCATAGCGCTTTTCCCATGCCGCGAGGTGCGTCTCGAGACAACTTTCCAAGATACCCGTCTCAGAAAAGGTCTCAGCATTGAGCTCTAGGTAAAGCACGGGACTCACTTCCCACGGCTCGCGATTTCGGCGTCGCGCAACCTCCGCCTCGTGCTCTGCGATATAGAGCCCCTCGAAGAGCTCTTTTCGCCCTTCGAAATAGGCACGCAGGGTCGACAAGAAGAGACTCTTCCCGAAGCGGTGAGGGCGACTGAGGAAGAAAACATTCCCTAGTTCCTGAAGCCGCTCTATGTACTGTGTCTTGTCAACGTAGAGGTCGCCTTGTTGTCTCAATTTTTCGAAGGCTTGGGTACCTATCGGTAAACGTCGGGATGCGTTCATCGTTCTAAGCTCGTTGGTTTCTACAAAGATAGGGAAAAGCGAGTGGCTGGGCAACGCCTACGGTTTTTCTTGACAAATCTCGTTACCTTTGAGTTCGGAAGCCCCCTCACTACCGAGCCGTCAAGTCCTATAAGTGATTTCTTATGCAAGCCGTTTTTATTGTCTACAACCAAGTGGTGATTGACCGCGTATTAGAAACCCTTCAGCGCCTCGGGTTGCGGGGCTATACCCAGTGGGAACAAGTCAAGGGGGTTGGGGGGCTACAGGGTGAGCCCCATCTCGGGTCACACACTTGGCCGGCCATTAACCACGCTATGCTCGTAGTGTGTGAGTCAGCGGCGGCACAACGTCTGTTGCGGGCGCTTAAGGAGGTAGACGAGGGCTCGCCCGAGCAAGGATTACGCGCCTATGCGTGGGACGTGCAGTCGTGGTAGAGAGCACGCGTAAGAGACGGTGTGATGGAGCGTTGCGAATTTGTGGTGCTTTACCACGACGTCCTCGGCGAGCGCGGCGTGTTGGTGCGCGGCTATAGTGCGACGCACGGCTTCTTGAGTTTGCAGAGTTATGACTTGTCCCTCAGAGATCAGCGCTATCTCTATCCGCTAGCCCTCCTTGATGTGGTCTTTGCGCCGAGGCTTCTCGCTTAGGGGGCTTGTTGCAGATAGAGGGCGCTCACGTGCAGCAGGCGTTGCAATCTGACTTGGTGCGCCATTGCATCGCGCTTTTTATGACCGACGTCCTTTCCCAAATCTTAGTCAACTATCCCCCCGAGGAAGCGATGGGGGGCTTTATCCACTATTACGTCGAGTTGCTCTCTTCGTCGACAGAGCAGGTCACCTACCTCCCACACCGTTTTTTGCTAGACTTGAGTGTCTTGTTGGGCTATACCCCGCGCGGGGAGTATACGCCGGCTACGCCGCGGCTACATTTGGCGACGGGGAGCTTCCTGCCTCCCCCATTACTAGAGAGCGAGTCGGTGTTGAGCGACGAAGCCTCGCGCGCATGTGACTTGCTACTCAAGCGGGCGTATACCGCCCCCTACCTTCGGACGCTAGATCAAGAGCGACGCAATGACCTTTTGCGTCGGCTTGTGGGTTACCTCGCGCTGCACTTAGAGTTGCCGCTCTCGACGCGCTGTATCGATATGCTTCACACCATGCTACATCAATAACAACCATGACGACATCCCCAGCCTCCTCAATCGCTGAGCTCTCTTGGGCTTACTCTACCTGTCCGAACGACACGTTCGTTTTTGGAGCATTAGCCCTCGGGCTTCTCGTTGACTACTCGATCCGCACACCTTACCTCGGTGATATCCAACAGTTGAATGCGTTGGCGCTCGCCGGTGAGCCTGATGTCGTCAAGATTAGCGCTGCGCTTTACCCGAAAGTCGCCGAGCGTTACGAATTGCTCCCCGTGGGAAGTGCATTTGGGATTGGGCTGGGTCCCATCCTTGTGAAGCGTCAGGGGGCGTCTTTGCCCGACGATCTCTCGCAAAGCATGGTGGCGGTTCCGGGGTATACGACGACAGCCCATTTGCTCCTAACGCATTTTCACCCCGAGGTGAAGCGGCGCGCCGAGGTGCTCTTTTCCGAAATCCCGTCGCGGGTCGTAGCGGGGGAGTTTGACGCGGGGGTCTTGATTCACGAAGGACGTTTCACTTACGAAGCGGCGGGGTTGGAGCTTGTGGAAGATTTGGGTAAGCGCTGGTTTGACGAATGCCAGTTGCCGCTCCCCTTGGGGTTGATCGGGATACGTCGGTCGCTCCCCAAGTCGCTTAAGACGGAGGTGGCGGCTGTGGTACGAGCAAGTCTCGCGCTAGCACACCGCGCCCCCACGCCTGCGCTTTGGGCGTATATTGCCGAGCAGGCGCAGATCACCGACCCTGAGGTGATAGCCCAGCACATTGCCACGTATGTCAATGCCTATACCGAGAACCTCGGTGACGACGGACAACGGGCGTTGGAACTGCTGTTGAAGTAGGGGGGCGCAATGTATCTCCGTTAACAGACGCATCACGTCGTAGCGTCGCCTTTCTGATCATCCCACGCCCGCACATCGAGTCTGCTTGGGCGGCGCATTGTATGGGTACGATGTGTGGATGCTGGGAGCAGCGCGATACGTCCGTACAACTGCGGTTAATCGGCGTTGTACGGATGCACTCTCTTGTCACTCTCGATGAGCTCCAGTAGCGCGGCAAGAGCCTCTGACTCGGGAATGTTGTGGCGCGCGACCTCGCCAGCTCGATAAAGGGTGATTTTGCCAGGTCCGGCGCCTACGTAACCATAATCTGCATCGCCCATCTCGCCGGGACCGTTGACAATACAGCCCATGACGGCTATCTTAAGATCGCGGAGATGGGCGGTGGCGGCTCGCACGCGAGCAAAGGTGCTTTCTAGGTCAAAGAGCGTACGACCACACCCTGGGCACGCTACAAACTCAGCATGGACACGCCGCAACCCAAGACTCTGCAATACCGCGAGTGCGTAGCCGATCGCCGCACGCCCTTGTCTGTTGTCAACTACGAGTCCGTTGCCCCAGTCTTCTAGTAGGAGAGCGCCGTAGTCTACCCCCATTGCGGCTTGGAGATGCTCGCCTTGATAGTCGCTGTGATAGACTTGCCAAAAAAGGAGACTGGCGTTGGGGTGCTGTGCGCGCAGCTGTTGTGCTATGGCGCGTGCACGGGCGATGCGGGGTTGCGACTCGCGTAAGATATAGAGCGTCGTTAGCGGCGACTGTGTTGGGGAGGCAGCATGGGGATGCTCTTGTGCCCCGACGTCTATTACCACCACACGCCCTTTTCCGTCAAGGCTTTGGTAAACACCATCGTCAATGGGCGTGTAAAAGTAGGGGGCTAACTCGGCGGGGAGGGAAAATGCGCTATGGGAATCGGGCGTATTAGGTTGCCCACTTACGTTAGGGACGATATCACCCAACAAGACGCCATCTACCGAACTGGGGGTGTGTTGCCACCGCCCCGCCTCGTCTTGTACAAAGCCGTAGGAGAGGAGCTCGGGTGCGGCGATCGGTGTGGTGCCGTTGTGTGCTAAAAAGAGTACGCCGCGACGCACCGGCTGAAGCACGGGCGGTACGGCACGCTCGCATACCACGGGCGGGGCACTACAGAGAGTCTCTACGGGGCGAGGCGTATCGCTGAGTGAGGCGACGTGGGCAATGATCGCGTGTGCAAAGGGGATCTCGTGGGCGGGGTCTTCGGTCAGAGAGACGCGCACGGTGTCTCCGATGCCGTCGAGGAGGAGCGTCCCAATGCCGATGGCAGACTTGATGCGCCCGTCTTCGCCAGCGCCCGCTTCGGTAACCCCTAGGTGGATCTTGTTGTAAAAGCCGTGGGCTTGTAGGGTTTGCTCGAGACGCCGGTTGGAAAAGACCATGAGCTTTACCTCGCTGGCCTTGAGTGAGACGACAACCGAGCGCTCGAAATGGAAGTGGCGGCACACCTCGAGAAACTCCATTGCGGAGTGTACCATGCCCTCAATCCCTGCCCCGTATTGCTCGATAATGCGAGGGGCGAGCGAACCGTGGTTGACCCCGATGCGTACGACAACGTTATAGCGTCGACACGACGCCACGAGTGCCCCGATAGCCTCGTACATCTTCTCGTTTGCCGCGACAGCCTCGGCTTCGTCTTTGGGTGTGAGGCGATTGAGGTAGTTGCCGGGGTTGATCCGCACGGCGTCTACATACTTGGCGGCTTCGAGGGCAACTTGTGGAGAAAAGTGGACGTCGGCAACCACGGGGCACGGGGTGTAACCATGCTGTGTCTGAAGGGAAGGGGAGGTGAAGCGTTCCATCACCTCGGCAAAGGCTCGTGCGTCGGCTAGTGTCGGCGCGGTGACGCGGATGAGCTCTGCCCCCGCGAGGCGCAGGCGTATCAGCTGTGTGAGGGTTGCGGAGACGTCGGCGGCTGCCGTGGTGGTCATGGTCTGCACGACCACGTGACCACCACGAGCATCCAATGTTACGGTTTTTCGCCCAGCACGCCCCAATTTAAGCATCCAAGAAGTGTCGGTGGATAACAACACCTCTTTCGAATCAGAACGCATTTTTAAGGTACGCAAGGCGTTATTTCACGAGTTCCATTTCCTCAAGGAGGTAGCCCGCGCCGGCTAACTTCTCGATCAGGAAGAGCACGTAGCGGATATCGACCACGATGTTGCGGCATTTGGCTGGGTCGAACATGACGTCGCTCATCGTCCCCTCCCAAACGCGGTCAAAGTTGAGCCCCACAAGTTCGCCCTTGGCGTTGAGCACGGGGCTACCCGAGTTGCCCCCCGTGGTGTGCACGCTCGAAAGGAAGCAGGCGGGCACTTTTCCGTCAACGCTCCATCGCCCGTAATCTTTTTGTTCATAGAGGTCGCGTAACTTTTTGCCGACTGTGTAGTCGTGTGCGCCTATTTCCACCTTTTCAAAGACGCCGTCGAGGGTCGTGAAGGGGGTATAAACGATCCCCTCACGTGGTGAGTAGCCCTCGACCTTCCCGAAGGCGAGACGCATGGTGGAGTTGGCGTCGGGGAAGAAGACGCGGTCGGGCTGCATCTCCATCAACCCCGCAACATAACGACGGTAGAGTGATGTGCTCTGGGCGCGCTGGGCTTGCAAAGGGTCTGCCACGTGGGCTTTGTAGTCGGCGGCTAGGGTGCGTGCGAAAGCGCCGAGAGGGTCTTTCTTCAGGTTCTCAAGGGTCTTTGGGCTTGCGAACGCTTTGTTCCAACGTGTAGAGTCGGTGTAGACAGAGCGCCCCAACAGCTTCTTTTCAAATTGAGCGAACCCCTTTTCGTTGCCCCACTCGCTGGGGATGGAGAGGTCGTAGGGGGCGGCAAAGTCTTGGCTAACGAACTCGCGGAACATGGCTTGGGCGAGGGCTCGGTCTACGCGAAGGTCATAGTCTTTGAAGTACTCTTTGCTCTCGTTGTGGAGCTCTTTGAGCTCGGCGTCTGTGAGGTCGCGTTTTTCGTCGAGAGCTTTTGAGATAAGGCGGTTGACGCGGATGGCAAAGGCGAGACTCTCGATCCCCAAGAGCCCTTGGGTGTAATAGTCGTTGACGTGGAGGAGAGGGGTGAGCGCGGCGTGGTTGTCGTGGAGGGAGGTGAGTACGTCGCCATACATCGCTTTCCGCTCGGGGGTGGCGTTGGCAAATTTCTCAAAGGCGGCTTCTTGCGCTTGCTTGACGCGGACGGCATTGAGGCGTTGGAGTCCTTTTGACTCGCCAATCCATTTCTTCCACGCATTGGCCACGCTGGCGTGCTTGGAGGAGTATTGGAGGCGGAGGTGTTCGTCAGGGTTCATAAACCCCTCCATGATGTCGAGGCGTTGACGTCGGAGGGCTACCTTACGTGGGTCTTCTGCCGTGGCAATGGAACTTACGGCGTCGGAGGTCAAGTATTGTTGTGTCGTGCCGGGGTAGCCGTAGACCATGACAAACTCCTCGGGTTGCACACCACCGATCTGTATCTTGAGAAACTGGCGAGGGTGGTAGGGGACGTTGGCGGCGTGGTAGTCAGCCGGCGCGTTGTGAGCATCGGCATAGATACGGAAGAAGGTAAAGTCGCCGGTGTGGCGAGGGTAGTCCCAGTTGTCGGTATCGCCGCCAAACTTGCCAACGTAGGCGGGAGGGGCGACCACGAGCCGGACGTCGCGGTAGGTGCGATAGACATAGAGGTAGTATTGGTTGCCGTAATAGAGAGGTTTGATGTCATAGTCTAACGAGGCGTCTTGCGCCTTGAGTTCTTTTTCTAGCGCGGCGATATTCTGCTTGATGGCTTCGGCTCGCGCGGCTTCGTCAGTTGGGAGTGATGCGGGAGCGATGCGCGGGGTGACGTCGTCCATATACTCTAGAAAGCGCACCTTAAGCCCTGGGCAGGGGAGCTCTTCGGCACGCGAGGCGGCGGCAAACCCGTTTTCGAGATAATTGTGCTCGACTGACGAGAGCGACTGGACATACTCATAGCCGCAGTGGTGGTTGGTAAACAGGAGTCCGTCTGCGGAGACTACCTCGCCGGTGCAACCGTTGGCAAAGCGGACGATAGCGTCTTTAAGAGAAGGGGTCTCGCGCGAATAGATCGCCTCGGGGGGGAGTTGACACCCTGCACGCTCCATCTTGACGGCGCAGGTCTGTTGTAGGCGATTGGGAAGCCACATCCCTTCTTCGGCAGCGAGGCGAGGGAGGGGGAGGCAAAGGGTTAGGGAACACATCAGGGGTAACCAAAGATTTTTCATCTGTTGAAAAGGGTTATTGTGACGTATCTTGGCAGACGCATCTCGTTGCGTCCGTATGAAAGCATTGCTTGTCACTGATATACGTTTTCTCCCGTTGTATGGGCGCAACGCGAGGCGTCTACTTACATGCGGCGGGTTGTTCGCTTGGCTCTTGTGGGTCTTTTCCCGCCCCCCGCTCTTTGAGCAACTCGTTACGGCGGTAGATGTAGACGACACCGTAGGTGAGCGCATGGGCACGGCTCTCGGTGGGGGTGAGGTCGGCAAAGTGTGCCTCGACCTCGTTCCAGATGGTGAGGATGAGTTCGTCGGCTGTCTTGCGCAAGACCCCGAGTTCGTCATGGGCTCGTGCCGTGTTTTGTTGTAAGACGCGGTGTCGTTTGTAGATATCGACAAACTTCTCATAGTGCACCTTTACGAGGGCGGCGTTGGGGTTCATGATCGGGGGCTTTCCTTCGCTGGTGCGTTGAAACTCGCCGTTGATGACGCGCTGTCCCCACTCGATGAGTTCTTGCTCTGCGGTGAGGGAGGGGAGGCGTCCCTCTTCTACGGGGAGTTGGTAATATTTCCTGACGTCAGGCTTGAGCTCGCCGCGCATAATCGCCATGTTGACCACTTGGATGAAGTGTGACACATAAAGCCTCGCCTTTTGCACCACGGGTTGGTACTCGGCACTGCTCACCGACTGTCGTTGATAGGCTTCGCGGTATTGGAGGATAGCTTGTTCGTAGGAGTTGATAAGCTCGAGTTTGGTGTATGAGCTTTGGGAAAAAGCGAGTTCGGAGGGGTGCGTCTCTCGTCCCATGGCGTATGCGATTTTCATGGCGCGAAGCCTAGCTTGGTCGGTGTTGGGGAGTCGACGATAGGGCATTTAGGAGGTTCGGTTTTAGAATATCGGCGTGCATAGAGCCTATGGGGGGCGTTGCTGTCGTCGTTATGAGTCTTGCGCGCAGGTGGCGGAAAACGGCGGCGGGAGGACGCTTCCCCTGTAGTCTCTGTTGCGAAGGTATATATTATTGCACAATTGGGAACCAGCGCACCTCTATTGACAAGAGACACGGCTTTGGTGATAGAGAGGGGAGGACGGTGTGTTTCCGGAATTCTTGGTAACTTTGGCGTAGGAAAAATTTTGCTATCGCATCCCCACCGCGTGGGTTGTTTCGTATGCGTGTACGGTTGATAGTTTTAGGAGGTCTTTTATCTTGTCTCTTGGCGTGGTGCGTGCCGAGCTCGCTCTGGGCCAATCGGTTGCGTGCGGTAAGGCGTGGCGAGAGTGCGAACACCTTGCGGGATACGCGCATTGGTGGTCGTGTCGGTGAGCAGGTCGCTTTTCTCCAGACGGGGGCTGCGCGCTCCTTTAGTGCACCCTATTTGGGCTATCAGTATGGGGTGGAGATGCTCTTCCCCGTAGACGACTATTTTGAGATCTCGCTCTCGGGGCTTGCCAATTGGAAGGGGGGGCAATTGACCCACATCTTTGCCGATGCGGGGGGACAGGGGATTGCGGTCGATACCCAGATGCGCATCCTCGCTTTCCGGATGGGGCTCTTTGGCAACTATGTGTATCGCATCCCCCACAACTGGGATCTTTTTGCGGGGATCGGGATGCTCCCCCAGATACAGCTCGCGGGGCGGATGAAGGTGGCTATCCCCGAGGGGGTACAGTTTTATGACCTAGACGTGGGGTTTGATTCTGACGCCCACCTTTTTCCGCTCAACTTCGGTCTCGGCGTCCAAGCGGGGGTGCGTTTCCTTTCCACCTTTTCGCTCTCGCTGTGGTATGAGTATGACTTTCTCAACCTGCTCCCCAAACAGAAACGATTTTATGGGAATGTTGCGCCCGACTATCTCTTACGTAACGATTTCTCTCGCCCGTTCGTTCAAAGTCTCGAACGTCTTTCGAGTCAAGCCGTTGGCATATCGTTTGTATACTACATTAAGTTATAGTTTTAAGAGACCGTCGAAAGAAAAACGCTATACATGGAAACTAGTGTACAAATACAGGACGTTATCGAGGAGGTCGGCACGCCGCCTCTACCGCCCCTAAATGCGGTGGAGGTCTTGCAGGACTTGAGTTACCGTCGCATCAGCGAGGCCGAGTTGCAGCGTTTGGTCGACATGGTGGCGGGCGATGCTGCGGCGCGCGGGGTCGTGGGCAACTCGAACCGGACGAAGATCCTCGGGCTTGCAGAAGAGCCCTTGCGTAACGTGCAGAACTACCAAAAGATCAGACTCGAGGTGAAAGACCTCGATATTCACTTTCAGGCTTTTCGGCTCAAGGAAAATACCTATTGTGTCAACCTGTCTAACAACCTTTATCCGGAGGATGCGCTCTCGCTCTCCGAATACATTCGGAGCGTCCTTGCTCTGACTCAAACCGAGGCGCACGCACAGATGCGTGGCACGTTGCCTCGGACGGTCAATTCTGTCCAAGGGGCGGGGATCGGGTTGTTGTGGCTTCGCACCCAGTGTTGTAGCTTCGAGTATTCGATGTTGCCGGCGGGGGACTTCATCGCTTACACCATCCGGGTGTCAGTGGAGATAAAGAATAAATAAAGCAAATCTTAGGAGAGAGTGCTGACATGGAACTACTGCATATCAATGCAACCAAATACACGCCCGAGATTGATTTCAACCCGGAGACTTCCCATTTGCGGATTGTGGGCGACTCGCGTCCGGAGGATACGGTGGGGTTTTACCAGAAGATCCTGCAGTGGATTGATGCGTTTGTGGCGTCGACGACCCAGCAGAATACACAAGAGCCGGTCTTGTTGACCTTTCAGCTCAACTATTTCAACTCAATTTCGGCGAAGTATCTCCTTGCGATCATTAACAAGTGTAAACCCCTTTACAGTGAGGGAGGGCGCTTGCGGGTAGAGTGGATCTATCAGGAAGACGACGAGGAAGGGAAGCAGTGGGGAGAAGACTTGCAGGCGATTACCCAGTTGCCGTTTGATATCTTACCCATCCCGCCGCTTGCAGATTAAAAAGTTTGTATTACCTTTGCGTCAAATTCTGAAGAGGGAAAGGTTTATGGCTTTTTGACCTGTGGTGTAATGGTAGCACATTAGATTTTGGTTCTAACAGTCTAGGTTCGAGTCCTGGCAGGTCAACCAAAACATTGAGCCCTCTGCGTAGCGCGATACGTGGGGGGCTTTTTGTTACGATCTTTAGAGAATTAACGGAATAAACACTACGTATCATGAAGAAACATTGCCTCGCGTTGTTTGCTCTCTTGTTTGTGCTCCCCGTGATGTTGTGGGCACAGGATGAGACGTCGGAAAAGAAGAGCCCCTTCTCGGTGAGTTTCTCGGCTAAAATCAAGTCGCGTCACGTGTGGAATGGTTGGCTCTCGTGTAATGCGTGGAACTTTCAGCCCGACCTCACGCTCTCTTATTATGGCGCATTCTTTAATGCGTGGTCTTATACGGCGCTCGATCACACCCTGCCCAACGAGATTGACCTTACCCTTGGTTATGATTTCGGACCGGTGACGGTGATGTATATCGATATGTTTTACCCCAAAGAGGGACCGAAGAAGGTCGCTAAGGAGTTGAAAACTGCGGGGTATATGGGGCTTTTCCGTTACAAGAAGGAAGATATGGGCGACTTTCACCAGCAGATGGCGATGGTCAAGTTTAACGGCGTAGAGAGCTTCCCGCTTCAGTTGATGGCAGGGGTATTTACATTTGGAGATGCTACGCCAGATGAAAAGACGGGCGAGATCGAGGAGCGTTACTCCACGATCCTTGACCTCGGTTACTCACACACGTTGCGCACGGGGCAGAAGCTGTCTTACAACCTGAGTGCGACGCCGTTTAAGGGGAGTGGCTTCTTTGCCGATGGGTTTAGTGTGATCAATATGCGTTTCGGTGTATCGCAGCCGGTAAAGATCACCGACTTTTTCTCTCTGAAGTTAGATGGAGACCTTATCGTCAATCCCTATCGTGAGAACCTCTATTTTGTTCTTGGAATAGGTTTCTAAAACAGCTCTCCTTTCATCGCCCCGTGGGGCGTAATCAGTGGAGGCATTATCATTTTAACAGGCTTTCCCCGTTGGGTGTGGGGAAAGCCTGTTTTTATATGGTTTGGTCTGTCGGGGCAACATACGAAAGATGGGCGTTGTGACCCGATAATCCCCTATGTCGCTTTACGGCGACGGATGCATCGCGTTGCGTTAATACGCCTTTGACAGCCGTGACTATACGTGTCGCGTAGGGGCACAACTTGAGATGCGCTCGCAACTCGCGCCGTAAGGCGTCGCTAGAGTGCATAAAAACGCACACGTTGCGTCCGTTTTGGGGGATTACAGGACGTTTATTCTTAACGTTTTTCTTCTGAGTTACTACCTTTGCTTGCGGAATCAATACGTAAAAAGTCATGAAACAAACGTATCTATTTGTGGTGGCGACACTTTGGGTGCTGCTCGGGTTGGGTAACGTGGCGAACACATTCGCCGCGGGACGCCCATTTATTACCAAGTGGGAAGGGAAGAAGGGCGAGGCACTGAAGATCCCGATCTTTGGGGAGTATAAGCTCGTAATCAAGAATGACAAGGGGTCTGTTGTCAAGCTTGAGGAGAGCACGAAGATGGAAGATCTAAACGCCCCTTATAGCTTTACCCCTGAGCTTGATGGGGTTTACACGGTGGAGGCAGGTCCCGAGGGAGTGAAGTTTATGCGGATGGTTGGAAATTGGAATGATGGTCGCTGGGAATTTAACTGCAGTAATGAGCAGTTGCTTGAGGTTGTACAGTTCGGGACGGTCGCATGGACATCGATGTATCGCACCTTCTCTGGGTGTATACAGATGACTTTTGCGGCAAATATTGATGTTCCCGATCTGTCGAAGGTGACCAATATGGAATTGATGTTCGCCGGCTGCACCTCGTTTAACCAGACTCTGAATAAGTGGAACGTGGGCGAGGTGACGAATATGAGTTGGATGTTCCAAGGTTGTACGTCGTTTAACCAGTCGCTCGATACGTGGGATGTGAGCAAGGTGACCGGCATGATGGAAATGTTTCGAGGTTGTACGTCGTTTAACCAACCGCTCGATAAGTGGGATGTAAGCAAGGTAACCAGTATGGGGGGGATGTTCTCCGGTTGTACGTCGTTTAACAAGCCGCTGAATGAATGGAAAGTGGGTGAGGTGACCGATATGGCTGGGATGTTCCGAGGCTGCACGTCGTTTAACCAGCCGCTCGATAAGTGGAATGTGAGCAAGGTGACCGGTATGAGGGATATGTTCTCTGGCTGCACGTCGTTTAACCAACCGCTCGATAGGTGGGATGTGAGCAAGGTGACCAGTATGGGGTATATGTTCGCCGGCTGCATCTCGTTCAACCAGCCGCTGAATGAGTGGAACGTGGGCGAGGTGACGAATATGGATCATCTGTTTTCCGATTGCCGCGCTTTTAACCAGTCGTTATCAAAATGGAATGTGAGCAAGGTGGAAGATATGGAGCGGTTGTTTTCGAACTGTGTCTCGCTCAACCAGCCGATGGGGAATTGGACATTCTCTAATGAAATCCGCTACACTGGCGGAATGTTCGGTGGGTGTAAGTCCTTGAACCAGCCCTTGGATGGATGGAAGATTCGACGGCATATCGGCGATCTTGACGAGACTGCTATGAGCCCCTCAAATTACTCGAAGACGCTCGTTGCGTGGGCTGCTCAAGCCGACGTGGCAGAGAATGTGTCATTTGGTGAAAATGTGCGTGGGCTTATTTATAACGATGAGGGTAAGGTGGCACGCGCAAAGCTCATCGATAAGGGATGGTCTTTTAGCGGCGATATCTATCAGGGGAGTGGGGTGGCGCTTACCCCACGCAATTTGAATCTTATCGTGGGTAAGGAATGGACACTGTCGTTGGAAAAGTGGGGGGTTGAGGCGAGCGAGCAGGTGACCCTTGAGAGTAGCGAAGAAGGGGTGCTCTCTTGGGAGATGGCGACCGACGGAAAGAGTGTGCGCATCACGGGGCTCAAAGACGGTCAGACGAATCTTACTGCCACGATTGCCGCTAAAGAGGGGGGACACGAGGCTTACACGAGCCAGTGTACGGTGTCTGTCTACACTCCTGTGGAAAGTATTACCATTTCGCCTAGTCGCAAGACCCTCAAGGTGGGCGAAAGTTTTACCCTTGTCGCAACCGTATTGCCAGAGAATGCGACCCACAAGGGAGTGAATTGGGGTGCTGAGGGTATTGCTGTAAATTATGCAGGGGGTGTTACAGCAGTGCGCCCAGGTGTCTATACGATAACGGTTAGAAGCCGCGAGAACGGTAGCTTGGTTGTGGGCACGTGTGAGGTGAAGGTGGTAGAGAATGAGGTTGAAGAAGAGGTTACGAGTCTCGCGCTCTCGCTCGCAAAGGTGACGCTTACGGTGGGAGAGACGCTTGTCTTCCAAGCGAAGGTTACGCCCGCGAGTGCGGCGGCTAAGGGGGTAACGTGGTTCAGTTCGGATAGCGAGGTAGCCTCGGTAGAGAATGGCACGGTAACTGCGAAGAAGCCGGGTAAGTGTACCATCACCCTCAAGAGTAAGGTGAAGGGGAGCACGATAGAGGAGAAGTGTGAAATCACGGTCGAAGCCAAGAGCAACAATGGGGGGGGAGGTACCCCAGGGGGCTCTGGAAACGGTGGCGGTAGTTGGATACCTCAGACGCAGGCGGTAGAGGATGTGGCACTGGCCACTCTCTCGGTGATGCCCAATCCCTTTACCTCGCAGTTGCGGCTTGCGAACCCCGCGGGGGTTGTGGCGCGTTACGAATTGGTGAATGCGGCAGGCGATGTGCTCTGTGCGGGCACGTTAGAGGGCAATGAGGTGGTTGTGGATACCGAGGGGTTGTCAGCAGGGCTTTATCTCGTGCGTTTTACGGGCGAGAATCGCGCGGAGCGTACGTTGAGGGTAATCAAGTACTAGACACCGGTTTCAGTGTAGCGAAAAGCCCGCTCCTGTTCAGGAACGGGCTTTTCTTGTTTGCGCAGGGGGGAGCTCCTACGCGGACGGCGAGTGGACGAATAAAAGAGCTCATCAGGTGGGGGGCAGCGATGCCGCGAGTTGTGGGTGTCAAGCTACGTCCGTATATACTGAGTGCGCGTAATATCAAGCAATTAACAAGGCGACGCCGCTAGAGAAGAGAGGACGCTGTTCTTTTTTATATGCTCTCCGTTGGGTGGGGGCTACGAACTTGGTGCTGGGTCAGGGAAAGGAATTTTTGAAATGATTACTTTTGTGGCACTGTTCAAGTTATGTATTAGAGGGAAGATTCGATGTCAGGGCATAATAAATGGTCTACGATCAAGCGTAAGAAGGGGGCTGCCGATGCGAAGCGAAGCAAGGCGTTCTCGCGCGTACTCAAGGAAATCACAATTGCGGTAAAGGAAGGCGGATCGGATATCAACGGTAACCCGCGCCTCCGCGTGGCGGTCAACAATGCTAAGGGTATCAATATGCCCAAGGATAACATCGATCGTGCGATTAACAAGGCGGAAAAGGAGCCCGAGAACCTCCAAGAGCTCACCTTTGAGGGCTACGGACCAGGGGGCGTGGCCATCTTTATCGAGTGTCTGAGTGACAATAACAACCGCACGGTAAGCAACATCCGCTCGATCTTCACCAAGCGAAATGGCTCGCTCGGTACGAACGGCTCGCTTAGCTTCCTTTTTGCACAAAAGGGGGTTTTCGAACTGAGCCCAGAGGACGTCGCTGCGAAGGGGCTGGACGACGAGGCGCTTGAGATGGAGCTCATCGAGGGAGGGGCAGAAGATATCGAGCGTGACGAGGAGTCTATCACGGTGCGTACCGAGTTGGAAGATTTTGGCACGATGCAGAAGCGTTTGGAAGAGCTCGGGATTACGCCTAAGAGCGCCGAGTTGCAACGCATCCCCAATGACTTTAAAACGCTCGAGGTTGAGGAGGCGCTTAAGGTCTTCCGGCTTATTCGCGAGTTTGAAGATAATGACGACGTGCAAAGTGTTTACCACAACCTCGAGATGACCGATGAGTTGGCGGCGGCGCTTGAAAACGAAGACTAACCAGTTCCTACTTTAGACCCAATAGACAGAGACGTGGGCTTATCCGCGTCTCTGTTTCTTTAATAGTCTATGAGTTATTTGCGAACCGTATCTTTGTTGTTGTGCGGCATTGTGGTGTCGCTGCTGTTTTGTGCTTGTGGCTCGCCGTCGTCACCGCAGATTGAGAAGGTGACCGACCTTCATCTTGAGGGGTTGACCGTGTGTGTGGGCGCGCAGGTCTACAATCCGAATCCACGGAAGTTGGTACTTTCGCAGGCGAGAGCAACCCTTTGGCTTGACGGTACGGAGCTGGCAGATATCGCTTTGCGAGATCCGCTAAAGATGCCGCGTAAGAAGACGACGTTGGTGGAGGGGAAAATTGACTTGACGTTTCGCTCGCCAAGCGATGAGTTCCGCTTTATGTTGGCCGCTCTTAGCCTAGGCTCGCATACGGTGGAACTCGAGGTGAGGGCGCGGGGGCGTTATGGGCTTGTGCCTTTTTCTAAGAAGATAAAGCGCGCCCCATATAAGCAAGTGTTTCGGGAGTTGGGGTTGCCCGAGAGTGCCACTAGTTTATTGGACCTGAAAAGTAACGAACGGTAGATGGCGAGTGAAGAGAAGCAGGAACAGACCGTAGAGGGGGGGGCAGTGCCTCCGTCTGCTGGCAAAACGACGACACAACGGAAAGCAGCGACCTCTAAGAAAGCACAGAGATCGCTCGATGAGCGCGTGCCATTGTTGGGGGGGCTTTTGGTCATCTTGCTGAGTCTTCTTCTTTTCATAGCGATGGTCTCCCACCTTTTTGCGTGGGCTAAAGACCAGAGTCTCTCGTGGCAAAATATCTTTTCGCCGTCGGAGCTTGTGGTCGGGAACGTGATCGGTCCGTTGGGCGCCTCACTTGCTTCGTCGCTTGTTACGCACGGTTTTGGGCTCGCGTCGTTTGTTATCCCGTTGTTGTGCTTTATGTATGGCTTGCGGATTTGGAACATCCGATTCTCTCGTTGGAAGAAGCGTCAGATGCTTTTAATGGTGGGGATGTTGTTGAGCTCGATCCTTTTGGGTTATCTTTTCCGAGCAACGGGGGGGCTCTTGGGTTTCGGTTTTGGGGGGAAGTTTGGTTACTATGTCTCTACGTGGTTGATTGACTTTATGAGCCCCGTGGGTGCGGGCTTTTTGCTCCTCTTTTTGAGTGTCGCCTATTTGGTATGGTTGCGTCCGCGGCTTACCCATTCGCTTCTTTCGCTATTACAGGGTGCGGGACGCTCGCTGGTGATGCATGTTCACTCGGCGCGTGTCGCTCGTCCTGTAGAGCCCACAACGTATGACGCACCTACGCCTTCGGAGGCTGCGGTCGCGTCTTCGGCATCGGAGGAAGAGGTGAAAGACGCCGAGGCTACGAAAACGGAGGCGGATAAGGAGGCATTGTCGGCTGACGGTCCGTCTACGCCTCAAGAGGTCGCTCAAGAGGGAGAAGAGGTGCTTGTGCCGCTGGAGGTGGTGAGTTCCCAGCCCGAACGGAGGGAACAACAAGAGCTTTGTTTAAGACCCGTGGTAGAGGAAGAGGGAGAGGAAGCAGAAACGTTATTGGGAGAGAATTTCCCTGTTGAGGAATCTACGTTTGAGATCTATACGCCCTCTGCAGATGATGATGATCAGGACGCTGGGGATGGCGCGCATACAGAGCCTTATGACCCGACCCTCGATCTCGCGAATTATGCGTTGCCGCCGCTTTCGCTTTTAGACGAGCATGACGAAGACGCGCAGCTCGTCTCGGCAGAGGAGTTGAATGACAATAATCGGCGTATCAAGAAGACGCTTTCTGAGTTTAACATCGAGATCGAGAAGATCGTGGCTACCATCGGTCCTACGGTAACCCTTTATGAGATTTTACCTGCGCCAGGGATACGCGTCAGCAAGATCGAGAGTTTGGAGAAAGACCTCGCGATGCGCTTGGAGGCTATCGGGGTGCGCATCTTTATTCGCAAGGGGGCGATCGGGATAGAGGTGCCGAACCAAAAGCCAGCCACGGTCTCGATGCGCTCTGTGCTGGAGTCTAAGAAGTTTCAAGAACATAAGGGAGCATTGCCACTCGCTTTGGGACGCACGATCTCCAACGAGGCTTTTGTCGTTGACCTTGAGAAGATGCCTCATTTGTTGGTAGCAGGGGCTACGGGGCAGGGGAAGTCGGTCGGGCTGAATGCCATTATAGCGTCTATTCTTTTCAAGAAGCACCCCTCGCAAGTCAAGTTGGTGATGGTGGACCCGAAGAAGGTCGAGTTTTCCCTCTATGCGAAGATTGAGAACTATTTCCTCGCCAAGTTACCTGAGGAAGAAGAGGCAATTATTACCGATTCGGATAAGGTGATTTATACGCTCAACTCGCTTTGTGTGGAGATGGATCACCGTCTGAATATGCTCAAAGAGGCGCAGGTGCGTAATATTACTGAGTATAACGAGAAGTTTGTGGCGCGTCGCCTGAATCCGGAGAAGGGGCATGCCTACATGCCGCGTATTGTGGTGATAGTCGACGAGTTTGCCGACCTGATGATGACCTCGAGTAGTGACGTCGTACCGCCGCTTATGCGTCTCGCGCAGCTGGGGCGTGCACCGGGGATACACTTAGTGATAGCTACGCAGCGCCCAACGACGGATATCTTGGTCGGGAAGATTAAGGCGAATATCCCAGCGCGGATAGCCTTCCGCGTAACTTCGGGGACAGACTCTCGGACTATTCTCGATATGCCTGGGGCAGATCGTCTTATCGGTCGTGGGGATATGTTGGTAAAGACCGATAGTCTGAATGTCGACCGTGTGCAGTGTGCCTTTCTCAGTACGGAAGAGGTGGCCCGGATCACCGACTATATTGCGCAGCAGCAGAGTTACTTCTCGGCGTGGATGCTCCCAGATGTGGATACGGGCGGAGGGAAAAGTGATGACGATGGCGGTGGGAGTGGAGAGCTTGACCCACTTTTTGAGGAGGTGAAGCGGTATG
>CALHZE010000229.1 GCA_938040915.1 uncultured Bacteroidia bacterium
CCCGCAACTCGCGGCAACGCCGCGCCTGCCCGATCCTCCTTTACCCGCTCGTCGCCCACACGGGCCGTCCGCCCTTAGGACCCCGCATGGGTCGCGCGTCCTTAGGACTCCGCACGGGCCGTCCGCCCTTAGGACTCTTGAGTGCAACTCCCTTTTCTTTCTTACCTTTGCCATTACGAATCACGACAAGAGTAGCGATAGACTATGGCTCGACGAGGGGAGTTACCAGAGTTGGTGGTGCGCATTGACCGATTGGCGGCAGAGGGGCGAGCTATCGCCTCGGCGCTCGATCGGGTGTTCTTCCTCGAAGGGGTCGTGCCAGGGGATCTCGTCCGTGCGCAGGTCACGAAGAAGAAGGCTAAGTTTATGGAAGGGTATGTAACGGAGCTGCTACAACCCTCGCCGCTACGCCTACAGCCCCCCTGTCAGCATTTTGCGCTTTGTGGCGGCTGCCAATGGCAGATGTTACCCTACACCCTTCAGCTCCAAGCAAAGCAAGAGCAGGTCTATACACAGTTGCAACACATCGGGGGAATTGGCTTAGAAAAAGCTCGCCCTATCCTAGGCGCATCGCCTACGCTCGCCTATCGTAACAAGTTGGAATATACCTTCTCGCCACGCGGATGGGTCGCGGGGACGCTCGATAAGGAAGCCCCCCTTCCGCCAGCCCTCGGTTTTCACGTGCCGAGGAAGTTTGATAGGGTGCTCAATATTGAGGAGTGTCTGCTACAGCCACCGATTTCAAATCAGATTCGGAATGCCATCCGAACCTACGCCTTAGCACACGGGCTCCCGTTCTATGATGCGAAGCTGCAGGAGGGACTCCTACGCAACCTGATGTTACGCATTACGACCACGGGGCAGATCATGGTGCTGCTCGTGGTGCGCGAGGCGTGCGTTGAAGTGGAGAGGTTGTTAGACTATGTCGCTGAGACCTTTCCGCAAATCACCTCCCTGCTCTGGACGGTTAACCCGAAGGTCAATGATACGCTCTACGACCTCGAAATACGCCTCTGGCGTGGAATGTCCTATCTAGTCGAACAGCTCGGGAACTTGGAGTTCGAGATAGGGGCAAAATCCTTTTACCAGACCAACTCCCGCCAAGCCCTAACGCTTTATCATGCTGTGCGCGAGTTAGTGCAATTGCACGGCACGGAGACGGTCTATGACCTTTATACGGGCACGGGGACTATCGCGCTTTATTTGGCACATCTGGCGGGGCACGTCGTCGGGGTAGAGACTGTGCCAGAGGCCATCGAAGACGCCAAGCGTAATGCGGCGCGTAATCGTGTCGAGAATGTAGACTTTGTGGTGGGGGATGTGCAAGATATCCTTTCGCCGACGTTTGTGGCGCGTTATGGACGTCCGGATGTGCTCATTACCGATCCGCCGCGTGCGGGGATGCATCCGCGTGTGGTGGCATTTTTACTAGAGCTTGCGCCCACGCGTATCGTTTACGTGAGCTGCAATCCGGCGACACAGGCACGAGATTTGGGGCTCTTGAAAGAAAAGTATACCATCGAGGCGATACAGCCCGTGGATATGTTTCCACATACCAAGCATGTGGAAAATATTGTTTCTTTGCAGTTGAAATAATAGGGAAGATTTAGTGTAACCTAAGAGAGGGATAGACCTAATGAAGTACGATCTCATCGTGATAGGCAGTGGTCCGGGGGGCTACATTGCGGCTTTGCAGGGGGCACATAGCGGTTTGAAGCGCGTGGCCATCGTCGAGCGTGAAGCTTTAGGGGGTGTTTGTTCGAACTTCGGTTGTATCCCAACCAAGGCGCTCCTACACAGTGCACATGTTTTTGAAACCCTGCGAGATGCGGCTGACTTTGGTGTGGTCGTCACGTCTATGTACGTCGATTTTCCTCGGGTTATCGAACGTAGTCGCGAGGTGGCAGATTCGATGCGTAATGGGGTGCGCGTCTTGTTAGAGAAAGCGGGAGTGGAGATCATATACGGCGAAGCGAAGTTCCTCGAACCGAATAAGCTAGAGGTCACGAATGGCGAGGAACGCAAGACCCTCGAAGGTACGAATATCATCATCGCTACGGGAGCGCGCTCGCGGGAGATCCCGCAGCTTCCAATAGATGGCAAGCGCGTTATCGGCTATCGTCAGGCGCTCACCCAGCAGGAGAAGCCAGAGAGCTTGGCAGTGGTCGGCTCGGGCGCTATCGGTTCGGAGCTCGCGCTCTTTTACAAAGCGATGGGGACGGAGGTGACCATCGTCGAGGC
>CALHZE010000230.1 GCA_938040915.1 uncultured Bacteroidia bacterium
GGGTTGCTTTGAGGGATGAGCTCTGCCGCCTCTTTGCGCGAGAACGTATCTAAGTTGTTAGCATGATAGCGTGCTGCAAAGAGCCCATAGATAAGCGTTTGCGCATACCAATCAGAGAACTCTACTTGCGAGACATTGCTCATCAGCACGTTCTTTATACGCAAGAGCTGCTGGTGGAGGTCGTACCCCGCGTCACTGGTCGGGTCTTTGAGTACTACCTGAACCGAGCGCGCCAATAGTTGCGCCTTCCCTGCCATCAGCAGCGCCAATCGCTTAGGCGAGGTAATGGGCACGGGCTGCGCATCGCGTAGGTGCGCCACGAGCTCGGCGAACCGCGCCTCGGCATCGGGAAGGGGCGCTAGGCGATTGCCGTCCTGCTCTGCCACACGCACTTCGAGCAGGCACTCCCCTTCTTGGTAGAGTAAAAAGCAGAGGAAGTCTGTAAAGATGATACAGTCGAGCCCTTGCTTGTAGCGATCGAACTGCTCCTTGTTCTGCCGCGCGCCCCGCAGGTCGGGGTCTCCAATATCCTTAGTTTCGAGGTAAGCGACGGGGGTGTTCTCTTTGTTGAGCAGCACGATGTCGGGCGCGCCACACTCGATGCGCTTCGGCTCGTCAATAATACGGAACGGCTTTAGTGGCTCAAGGGCAGTTAAAAGCTCAACGAGCGCATGGCGGAGGCTATGCTCCGTGGTTACCCCCGTCTTGTATTCCTTGGCAAGACGCTCTAGATAGGCTTGTAATGGTGTGGGCATGGTGGCTTGTTTGGTAGGGCAAAGATAGGAAAGTCACTCCTTACCCTTCCGTTAGTGGGGTGGGCGCGTCCTTAGTGCCTACGGTACAGGGTCTTCGCCGTGCCCGCCCCACGGGTTACAGCGCAACAAGCGCCAAACACAAAGCGCTAAGCCGTAAAAAGGGCCGTGCTTACGAATCGCCTCTACGCAATAGACCGAACACGAGGGCGTAAACCGGCACGAAGGGGGTAAGAGGGGCGAAATAAACCACTGGTAAAGACGGATGGGGAAAATGAGCAGGAGGACCACACCACGACGCAAGAGAGAAAAGACGTTGCGCATGAGAAGGGGGGGCGTCTAATGGTTCGCCATCACAATTTCGTAGACAAGCTGCCCCAGCAAACGCCGCACGGAGGCGTGTAACCGTGCATAATCAGGCACGTCGTGCGAAGTCAAAAGGAAAGCCATATGCACCATGAGGTGATGCTCCCGAGCCACTTGGCGCAACGTCCCCACTTGGAGGCGAAAAGCTGCTCGTAGGCGACGCTTGTAACGATTCCGATCCACGGCGTGCTTAAAAAGGCGCTTAGGCACGATGGGCATCATGGCCACGCCCCCTCCATCGGGGGCAGGCACGAGGAGATAAGTGAGACGATAGGGAAAGACAAAGGCTCGCTTACCGTGGGCAAACAGCGCGTCAATTTCCCGCTTAAAGTGTAAACGTTCGCTACGAGGGAATGAAAAAGAAGCGACGGGGGACACGCCGCCGTCGCTTGGGGGATTCTCCGAATGCCCTGTGGGTCGCATTACGCTGAGGGCTGGTTGCGTTCGCTAAGAAAGAGATCCAGCGCCTCAGTCATGCTCTTACACGTAGCCGTAGGGGCTGGCACATTGAGCACCAGACCGTGTGTCTTGAGGGCTCGGTGGGTATTCTTGCCAAAAGCCGCGATGCAGGTCGTCCCCTGCTGAAAGTCGGGGAAGTTCTCTTTGAGCGACTTCACACCCTGAGGGGAGTAAAAGACCAGCATATCAAAAGAGGCAATGTCGATGTGCTTGAGGTCGGAAGACACGGTGCGGTAAAGGACGGTCTTTGAGAACTTAATCCCCGCCTTCTTGAGTTCGCGCGGCACCTCGGGGGTCGCCACGTCAGAGACGGGGAAAAGGAACTTCTCGTCCTTATAGCGCTCCATCTGCTTAATCATCGACTCGAGCGTCCCGTCCTCAGGGAAGAAGATCTTCCGTTTGCGGTAGGTAATGAAATTCTGGAGGTAGTCTGCCACGGCCTTGGTAATGCAGAAATAGCGGAGATCGTCTGGGACGTTGAAACGCACCTCCCGCGCGATGCGGAAGTAGTGTTCTATCGCCTTACGCCCCGTGAAGATCACGGCGGGGAATTTCGCAAGGTCGATGCGCTGCTTTCGGAAGTCGTTTGCCGAGACCTCCTCTACATGGATAAAGGGTTGAAAGACGAGCTCCACGCCAACCTTTTTGGCTAGCACTTCGAACGCAGAATTCGCAATCGGAGGCTTAGGTTGAGAGACCAAGATTCTGTTGATGCGGGGCTCGGGGCTTGCAGTCGTTTTCGCCATGACACGCCAGAAAAAGAAGGGTTCGCGCTATAGATACCACCAACGAATTGCCGCCAAGAGAGGGGCTATTTCTATGGCACAAAGGTACAAAAAGTAAAAGAACAGGTTATAGTGAAAGTAAACGAACGTTAAGCATAACCGTACTAACGCATAGAGCGTTGTCAGCACATAGAGTAGAAGACCGAAGTAGGAAAAGACATACGTCAACGGCGGCGAGGCAAAAAGTGCCCAATAAGCCACCCCCAGATAGAGTGGCCAGAGAAGACGGTGGACGTAGGCGTATTGCCGCCAGAGGTTTACGCCCGCCTGCGGCTGTGCCAAGAGGTGCGTCGCCCCATAAACCACCCCGTAACGGTAGAAATAGTAACCCGAAAAAACCACGAAGAAGAGCGGGAAGCCCCATACCTCTGCCGTAAAGCTAGGTAAGACGACCCGTCCGCCTGCCCAAAGGATGGCCGATAGCGAAAGCAACACGACGGCATCGGTCACAACGTGGAACTGCAGGAGGTGGGGACCCTCGACTTCCCAAAGACGAAAGACCGAGCGGGGGTGAAAGAGCACCTTGATGTAGTCGTTGTAATATTTCCAGAAGCGTAGACGGATGAGCACCGCCAGCAGCGTAGCAACGATCAAGAAGACGAGCAGAATCGCGTTGGAGAGTCTCGCAGGGGCAGACGAGGGCGGCGGGGGCAAAGGGTTATATTGCTTCTCGGCCCAAGTACGCGCGGGGAGGGGGGGGAAAAAGGGGTCGCTCCTCCCCGAGCTCTTAACGGGCATAATGGTGTCGCGCGGGTAGATGAGCCACGTATACATCGAGTCGAGCGACACCTCGGGAAAGGTGTGTAACGGGGTCTGTAGCGAGTCTGCTCTAGCCATGACAAGGGCAAAGATAGCATTTGGCACGAATAGGGGAAATAGTACCTTTGTTTGAAACAACAAAGGAGAGTGGTATGGAAACAATGAATTTGGGTAACGAGGTCAACACGACCATCTATACCGACGCCAGCCTCGAGCTGGTAGGCGAACTCTTAGGCGCGCGTCGCGCGGTGCTGATTGTCGATGCGGAGGTCTATCCGCGCCTTAAGACACGTCTCCCCAAGGCGCTCGTTTACTCGGTCACCCCTGGCGAGCATAGTAAGAGCATGCGCCAAGCGGCCGAGGTCTATCGCTGGTTACAAAACAACGGCATCGATCGCGACACGGTACTCGTGGGCATAGGTGGCGGGGTGATCTCTGACCTCACGGGGTTCGTGGCGGCGACCTACCTCCGCGGGGTGTCTCTCATCCTCGTGCCCACGACGGTTTTAGCCCAAGTCGATGCGGCGATCGGGGGCAAGAATGCGGTAAACTTAGACGGATTTAAGAACATCATCGGGACGATCTATCAACCCGAGGCGATCGTCTGTGACTATAGTGTGCTAGGAAGTCTCCCGATCGAGGAGGTGCGAGGAGGGGTTGCCGAGATGATCAAGCACTGCATGATAGCCGACCGCGAACAGTTTGATTACTTTGCCACCCACGCAGAGGAGATCTTGACGCTGCGGCGCGAAGCGATCCAAACCATCATCCCGTGGTCGATCCGCATCAAGAAAGAGTTTATCGAGGCAGACGTCTTTGACCGGAGCGTACGTCGCATCCTCAACTTTGGGCACACGTGGGGGCATGCAGTCGAGGCGGTCACGGGGTTACATCACGGGCATGCGGTCGCCGTGGGGATGTGTTTTGCCACACGTCTTGCTGTCCACAAGGGGTTGTGTGCTCCGGAGGTGCTCGAGTCGTTAGAGGGGCTTTTAACTCGGTTTGGACTGCCAATTGAGACCAAGGTACTGCCGTGGGTCATTTTCGAAGCAATGAAGCGCGACAAGAAGCGTTCGGCGGGTAATATCCACTTCATCCTTCCGCGTACAATCGGCAAGACCGAGATTGTAGATATTTCTCTCGACGAGCTCAAAGCGTTTATCAAGGAGGAGTAAAACGCTAAGGGCGCGTTGCCCTTAGGACGTAGCTATCGTCGCAACCATCCGCAAATACCACTTCACGTCGTCAAAGTCTAGAGTGCGCCCCACACGCTTCTGCAACCAGAGGCGCGCAGGCTGATATGCCCCGACGTAATGATCCCACACGCGGAGGGGAACGTGGGCGAAATACTGCGTATCGTTAATCCAGACGCGCCCCTCGGGGGCATTCGCATCAAGGACGTTTCTTTCACCCAAAGGCGTTTCTTCGTAACGGACAGTGGTCACCTCATTGCTTCCCGCCACCTCGAAGGTTGCCACTTGGGGCAGCTCTAGCGTCTCATCCATCAGGTGCAGGCGACGCAACCTTGCCCCACGTGCGGCAAATAAACGGTATTCTGCTAGGTCTTTTGGGTAGGGTATACGTGGATAGTCTATCTTGAGAAACTCAAAGTATTTGACGCGGTACTCGGGGTCATGCAAAACGCCGTAAACGTAGTCAAAGACCTCCTCGCCCGTAACGGGCTCTCCCACCGCCTCGCTAATCTTTGCAAGCACCTCGGGGCGCATATTCAGCTCGAGGGCGATCGGCTCTCCCGCGCACGTCTTACCTGCGGCAAGCTCGGCAGGAGTATAGTTCCACCCCGCGGGGAGTTTATAGAGGGGAAAGGCGTAGGTACTTTCGCTCGGTAAGTTGGAAACAAAGCACTTATCTACCAGCGTGTCACTTACCATACAATGATAGAACGTGTCAAATGCCGTAACAAAGCGGGTGGTACACAAGGCGTAATTCTTTGCACAAAGTAAGGCTCTTAGTAGGTGAAAACGTGGTCTGGTAATAATCCCTCCCGTTTTACCCGTATAGAGGATATAACGCTTGTCATAAGGTCTATAAGCGTGTGAGGCAATCACAAAGGATTGCTCAAGAGACGCTCTCCGAATGTCGGCAACGGCGTTACTTAAATTCCAATCACTCGTATCTCGCCCGACAGGATATTTCCTTTTCAACTCCGCTTCTTCCGTAAACAACAATTCTTCTTTGAGCTGTTTACATTCCTCCTCTCTGTAGCAGGCTACGAGCTCATCTCGTGAAGTCACGATCCCCGTAGAGCGCTCTATGAAAAGCTCCCCTAATGCAAATCCTTGGATATACTCTTTTTGCACAGTAAAGTCCTTCGGCACAAAGAAATGATAGGGGGCTGTCGGGGTCAAGGTCTTCCATGCGGTGCTCTGTAGTGATAGTTTTTGCAGGGCGGCGAACTTCTCCTTTCGTAAACCATAGAGCTCGGTGTAGTGCAACCGTGCTGCTCGCTTACTTCCTTCTTTACGTCTGATTAGAAGCAAAATACTCACTCCCTGCTGTATATCAAAGACGTTCTCATCCTTTCCGCCCTCAGGGGTCTTCTCCTTGAGGCGGCTATTACCGTGAAGGTTCACGATATAGATTTCATCAAAGACCCGCAAGAGTTCCGAGCGCAGAGTACGGTGGATTACCCCATCGAGGAAGCTATTGTTCGTGATAAAGCCTATCACCCCCTCACCCGTCCGCTCGATCTGCCATTGGGCGTAGCGAATGAACTTGATATAGTCGTCAGAGAGCGGCTGTATATTCTGTTCGTTTAACCCCGTCTTATAGGACTGCACAAGCCCCTCGATCCACTGGCTCTTGTTCGAACTCACCACATTGTAGGGCGGATTGCCGAGCATCACCATCACGTGCATATCCTGTTTCAGAAGGCTTACCGCCTTTGCTTCCTGATCTATGGGCGAAAAGAGATTACCGTCAAAGTGGGCATCCTCGAGGGTATTGGTGAGGTAAATACCGTAGCGCGCATTCCCGAGATCGGTTGCCCCCGTCTCGCGAAAGACATACTCTAGGTTCAGGTGCGCCATGGCGTAGGGCGCCATCAGTATCTCATAGCCGTGGAGACGCGGGAGGAGGTGCTCTTTTACGTAGTTATTCCAC
>CALHZE010000231.1 GCA_938040915.1 uncultured Bacteroidia bacterium
TAGGACTTACGGTTGGCGCCTCGACACAGGCTGTTCGGATGGTCGATGGGGTTGACAAGGGATTCCTTACTTGGGGGTCTGTGTTTGTCTTTGTGATTGGGGCGTTTTCGTTCTTTTTGGCTACGGCCTCGGGGGTTACTTTTGTCAAGTTGATGAACCTCTTTTTGAAGAAGGAGAACAAGATTAATCCGTTGATTGGAAATGCGGGGGTATCGGCGGTGCCCGATAGTGCGCGTATTTCGCAAATTGTGGGGCAATCTTATGACAAAAACAACCATCTCTTGATGCACGCGATGGCGCCTAATGTCGCCGGAGTGATTGGGAGTGCGGTAGCCGCGGGGGTATTGCTGAGCTTCCTAAAATAACCCTAGCGGATATGTGTTAGAATTAGGACTTACGAGGTATGGGGCGAGCCCCCGACCTCGTAAGTTTTTGTTGAAAGTATAGCATTGTTTATCATGGCATGTAAGAAAGAGTGTGAGCACGCACAGTTTAAGGGGTTTTCAACTCGTGCGATTCACAGTGGTCATCTCCACAATGAGTTTGGCGCTTTGGCAAGCCCCATTTATCAGACGTCAACGTTTGAGTTTGATTCGGCAGAGCAGGGAGGGCGTCGTTTCGCTCTTGAGGAGGAGGGGTATATCTATACTCGCTTGGGTAACCCGAATAGTTCGGAAATTGAGGTGCGCTTGGCTGATCTCGAAGGAGCAGAGGCCGCAATGTCCACGGCTTCGGGGATTGGGGCAGTAACCTCGGCGCTTTGGGTGAGTGTCTCGGCGGGGGATCACATTGTGGCGGCTAAGACCCTCTATGGTTGCACCTTTGCCTACCTAAAGCATGGGCTTTCTCGTTTTGGTGTAGATGTAACCTTTGTGGATACACGCGACGTTAAAGAGGTAGAGAAGGCGCTCCGTCCGAACACTAAGGTCGTTTACTTGGAAACGCCAGCAAACCCGAATATGTATGTGGCCGACATCGAGGCAATTGCTAGTATGGCACACAAGCATAACCCTGCTATACAGGTATATGTCGATAATACCTACTGCTCGCCCTATATCCAGCGTCCTATAGAGATGGGGGCAGATGTGGTGATTCACTCTGCGACGAAGTATCTCAATGGTCACGGGGATGTGATTGCGGGTTTTGTTGTTGGGAAGAAGGAGTTTATAGATCAAGTGCGTTTGGTGGGTGTAAAAGACATGACGGGGGCTTGTCTTGGTCCGTTTGAGGCTTATTTGATTGGGCGTGGGATGAAGACACTCTCTATCCGTCTTGAGCGTCATTGTGCGAATGCGCAGAAGGTGGCAGAGTTCCTCGAAGCACACCCAGACGTGAAGGCGGTTTACTACCCAGGTTTGAAGAGTTTTCCGCAATATGAGTTAGCTAAGAAGCAGATGCGACTCCCTGGGGCGATGATCGCTTTTGAGATCAAGGGAGATATCGAGGCAGGTAAGAAGCTTATCAACTCGGTACAGTTGGCAAAAGTGGCGGTGAGCTTGGGGGATGCAGAAACGTTGATCCAACACCCCGCAAGCATGACGCACTCGCCTTATACCCCCGAGGAGCGTGCCGAGAGTGATATCACAGACGGCTTGATTCGCCTTTCTGTGGGGCTGGAAGATGCCGAGGATATCATTGCAGACTTGAAGCAAGCGCTTGAGGTAGCACATTCGAAGAAATAAGAGAAAAAACGGTTCATAAGTCAAGCCACGGCGTTTTAGGAGCGCGCCGTGGCTTTTTCTTTCCCGCGGAGTTCGTACTTTTGTGCTGTGGAATTTAGAACATTCGAACAAGTAAGAATAGTAGCACTATGTCATCTGCTGCAAATACGAAACTTTGGGCGCGTTTGGCGCTGTTGTTGGTGGCTGTGATTTGGGGGAGCACGCTTGTCGTCTCTAAGAGCACGACGGGGACGATACATCCGAATCTGTTGATTGCGATGCGTTTCCTTATCGCTTGTGTGGTGTTGGCGGTGGTCTTTTTCAAACGATTGAAACAGATCAATGCAGCGTATTGGGGTAGTGGCTTAATCATTGGTCTTTGCCTTTTCCTTGCACATTCGGCTCAGACGCTGGGGGTTACGGACGCGGCTGGAGATCCGGGACGGAGTGGTTTTCTTTCAGCCGCTTACTGTGTGATCGTACCTTTTTTGGCATGGGCAGTCAATCGCGTGCGTCCGGATCGTTACAATCTGCTTGCGGCGGTACTCTGTGTTTCTGGGATAGGGCTTATTTCTTTTGGAGAGGTTGCGCCGGCTGCGGTAGAGGCGAGCCAGTATGCAGGTTTCTCGTTGCCCGACGCTTTAGCGTTGTTGAGTGGTGTTTTTTTTGCCGCACACATCGTCACGATCGAGCGTTTTAGCCGCGAGAAAGATCCGATTGTTATTACGATTTTGCAGTTCCTTTTTGCAGGGCTATTTGCTACGATCGCGGTTTTTGTCCAAGAGCCCAAGGCGATCGAAATGGCGCAGTGGGGCACAGATTTGTGGATGGCGATTGGCTATCTCGCGATTCTGGCTACGGCGGTGGCGTTGCTTTTGCAGAACATCGGGCAGAAGTTTACCGATGCCAACAGTGCGGCTATTATTTTAGGGACAGAGTCGCTTTTCTGTGTCTTGTTTGGGGTGCTTTTCTCTGGCGAGAAAATCACGACGATGCTCGCTATCGGTTTCGTACTCATCTTTGCGGCGATTATTGTCTCAGAGACGAAGCTAAAGTTTTTACGTCGTACGGGTGCTAAAGCATAATTTCGTTGAATGCTGACTCCCTCTTGTGTTCGATAGCAGGGGGACTTTTGAAAAGTGGCTATCTTTGTGGATAATGACAGACAAAAAAAAGTCCATCACTATAAGCCTTAATGGCAAGGCACATCGACTCGAGAATCAGTGTTGTGTGGCGAGTTTCCTAGCAGAACAGGGACTCGGGGAGGCACAGGGTGTTGCTGTGGCTATCAATAACAAGGTGGTGAGACGGCAAAATTGGGAAACGACTGAACTTGTCGACGGTGATAGTGTTGTATTGTTGACTGCTGTCCAAGGCGGTTGATTTTTCCCACATTAGAGAAAGGAGTTGTAGGTTTGGTTATGGAGAAGCTTCACGATTGTGAGTGTGAGTATATCACACAAGCTCCCATTCCGGGGTCTCAAAAAGTCTATATAGCTTCTGAGACAGACCCTCGGGTGCGAGTCCCGATGCGGCGAATCGACCTTGCCGATACTGTCGCATTAGACGGAGCTAAGACCCCTAACGCCCCCATTTATGTGTATGATACTTCGGGTCCGTTTACCGACCCGAGCGTAGACGTGGAGGTAATGAAAGGTATCCCGCGTTTACGGGCATCGTGGATCGCAGAACGCGGGGATACGGAGGAGCTGTCGGGTTTGTCTTCGGAGTATGGGCGGATGCGCCTTGCGGATAAGAGTCTCGATCACCTTCGTTTCCCACACGTCTGTTCGAAACCCTTACGTGCTAAGGCGGGGCATGGGGTTACCCAGATGTATTATGCGCGGAAGGGGATAATCACCCCTGAAATGGAGTTTGTGGCTGTTCGTGAAAATCAGAACATGAAGGTGATGCACGCCGCCTATGGGCGTGGGGAGATGCCGCAACTCATTACAGCAGAATATG
>CALHZE010000232.1 GCA_938040915.1 uncultured Bacteroidia bacterium
CTATGGCTGGACAAAGTTTATCGTCGTCGTCCCCAGCGTGGCCATCCGCGAGGGGGTGATTAAGAGCCTTGAGACGATGGCCGACCACTTTGCGGGCGAGTATGGCGGGCGGCGGTTGCGCCACTTTGTCTACGATAGTGCGTATCTCACGGCGATTGACGAGTTTGCCACTGACCCCAATATTCACGTCATGGTGATCAACACGCAAGCGTTTAACGCTACTGACAAGGATGCGCGGCGCATCTCTATGTTCTTGGAAACGTTTGCTTGGCGTCGCCCGATCGACGTCATTGCCGAGACGCGCCCCATCCTTATCATCGACGAACCGCAAAGTGTGCTTGGGGCAGATCGGAAGAATAAGACTCGCCTAGAACTCCAGAAGTTCCATCCGCTGTTTGCGCTGCTCTATAGCGCGACACATCGCAAGGACGATGTCTACAATCAAGTCTACCGCCTCGACGCGATCGATGCCTTCCAACGGCGTCTTGTGAAAAAGATTGAGGTGATGGGCATCGAGCAGGTGGGCACAACAGGCACGAGTGGCTATCTCTACCTTGACGCCATCGTGCTGGCTAAAAAGAAAGGCGAGGCACCGCGAGCCCGTATTAGCTTTGAGGTAGCGGGGAAGGCGGGACTTCGCACGACGACGCGGCTCGTCGCTGAGGGCTTTGACCTCTATGACGAAAGTGGAGGGCTTGAGGCCTATCGCAACGGCTTTGTCGTGGAGCGTATCGATGGCATCTCGCGTAGCATTCGGCTTAGCAGTGGAAAAGAGGTGTCTGAAGCGCAAGCTATCGGCAATGTCACCGAGGAGGCGTTACGTCGCATACAGATCCGCACCACAATAGAGAAACACCTAGAGCGGGAGCGTAGCCTCTACCGGCGCGGTATCAAGGTGCTCAGCCTCTTTTTCATCGATGCAGTAGAGAAATACAGAGTTTACGAAGCGGGGGGGAAGACTCGTAAAGGGTGTTGGGCTGAGATCTTCGAAGAAGAGTATCGGCACGCCGTAGGCGAAGTGCAAGAAGACCCCTTTATCGACGCAGCCTATCGACGCTATCTTGTGAGCATTGCCCCCGAGACAACCCACGCCGGCTATTTTGCGCAAGACAAAAAGGGGAAAGCGGTCGACGCGAGCGAACGCAATAAGGAGGGAAAAGCGCAACAAGCAGCAGCGTATCACCTCATTATGTGCGACAAAGAGCGCCTACTTTCGTTTGACGAACCCGCTCGCTTTATCTTTTCTCACTCGGCTCTCAAGGAAGGGTGGGACAACCCCAACGTCTTTCAAATCTGCACGCTCAAGCAGAGTGACAGCGAGGTCAAGAAACGACAGGAGGTAGGGCGTGGGATGCGTCTCTGTGTCAACCAGCAGGGCGAACGCCAAGATAGCGACCTGTTGGGGGCAGGCGTCTATGATGTCAACGTCCTCACGGTCGTGGCGAGCGAGAGTTACAAAGAGTTTGCCGCCGCGCTGCAGCAAGAGCTTGCCGAGAGCATTACCTCGCGCCCCTTGCTAATCAACGCCTCCTTTTTCGCCGGTAAGACCATTATCACAAGTGCGGGTGAGCGGCAGACGCTGAGCGAATCGCAGGCAGGCGACCTCATCGAGGTTTTGATTACCGCCGGCTATGTGGTCAAGCAAAAACTCACTGACCGCTATTATGCCGACCGGTTGGCGGGGCGACTCCTATTGGGCGACTGGCAGCCTGAGCAGGCGGCGGTTGTGGCGTTGCTCGACAGAGCGTATAACCCCGAGGTGTTGAAGGTCGCCAACGGGCGCGGTAAGCAAACCGCCCACTTCCGCGAAGAACGATTCCGACGGAAGGAGTTCCAAGCCTTGTGGCAACAGATTAACCACAAGACCTACTATGAGGTAGATTTTGAGACGCACAACCTCGTCAGTAAAGCGATAGCGGCGCTCGATCTGTCTCTACACGTGACCACGGTGCGCATTGAGACGACCTCGGGTACGCTCTCTGACGTTACCTCTCAGGAAGCCCTTGTCGAGGGGCGTGCGATGAAGGTGGGCGCGACGTATTCGGCGGTGATTGATGCGCCGGTTACCGTAGGCATACGCTATGACCTCGTGGGTGAGCTTGTGGGGCGCACGGGGCTCAAACGCAGTACGATTGTCGAGATACTTACGCGTGTCCGCCCCGAAACTTTTGCGAAATACCGCACGAACCCCGAGGAGTTCATCCTCCGTGCTGGTAATATTATCAACGAACAAAAGGCTATTGCGGTGATTGAGCACATCGCGTATCACAAACGCGACCAGCGCTATGAGGCTGATATCTTCTCCGAACAAGAGCTCCGTGGGCAGCTCGGGGTTGACGCAATAGAGAGCCACAAGTCGCTCTATGACCTTGTGGTGGTGGATAGTCAGGGGACAGAGCGGCGTTTTGCCGAGGCACTTGAGAGGCAAGAAGAAGTCGAGGTCTACACCAAGCTACCGCGTGGCTTCTATATACATACGCCGGTAGGGAAGTATTCGCCCGATTGGGCCATTGTTTACCGCGAGGGGACGGTAAAGCACATTTACTTTGTGGCGGAAACGAAGGGGAGCGACAAAGAGCTCCAGCTCCGTACGGTGGAGAGCGCGAAGATCGCGTGTGCGCGCGAACACTTTAATGCGATTGCGGGGGCGACACTCCGATTCGGTGTCGTGACAGACTACGAACAGCTCTACCACGAGGTAATGGAAAAATAGGAATCAGAAGCGTCAAACTCACCGGTCTAGCACCGCCCCTCGGGCGCGACGACCTCCTCTTTCCACTCCCCGATATTGCGCT